>JACCLJ010000037.1 GCA_013425425.1 Microcaldota archaeon | reverse complement strand
CCCCCCCCGCTTCGATGCTGGTTTTGTGTTTTGAGTCTTCCGTTCTGGGTTATTTTTCTGAGGAATTTCTCAAATCTTCTTATTGCCGCATGGGTTCCCTTGCCTTTCTGGTTTGCGAAGGAATCGTGGATGAAACACTTCTCAAAAATCGGTTCTATTATGATGCATAAAGCGTGGTGGACGACGCGGTCCCTGAAATGGGAGGCGCTTATCTTCCTTGTTTTTGGGTCCTTTACAATGAACGTTGTCAGCGGGCGTGGGAAATACGTAAAGTTTTCCAGTTCATGCTTCAACTGCTTCAGGTTGTTTTCGAGGTCTGCTTCAAATTCAATAACGTAATCCTTCAATGTTTTTCTCTTCCTTGCCCTTTTGAAGGCAAGCTCAAGGTTTTCATAGGAGCAAAGTTGCGAATACAAGTTTCCATAGCGTTTCATACTCCACACCGAGTAATATACCCAAGATGCAAGCCAAACCATGAACGGCAAACCGTTCATGATTGCCGAAACAGAGTTTCAGCAGGGTCATTTCGAAACCGTTGGAAGGCCTGTCGTTGAGGTTGACGTTGTGCCTCCTGTTGTTGATGTTGTTGAGGTCGTTGTAGTTGTTGCCGCGGGCAACAGGGCCGCAAAGGTAACCCATCTGCTTAAAATGGTGCCGAAGCACCTACACCACAGTTCCATGATTTCAGCAGGTATTGCCTACTATCTGTTACTGTTGAATTTCACGTCTGGTATATCTTGACAAAGATTGCCAGCACTGCAGACGAGTGTGTGGCCTAGGCTTGCACCTAGGAATTTATGAAATAAACAAAAGAAGTTAAAAAAGAGCGGATTTATTTTTGCTTCAGCTGGTCAAGCAATCTTGCAGCTGCAGCTATCTGTTCCGGCGTCCCTTCTACGATTAATCTGCCGCTTTCTTCCCTTACGGTTAATTGTTTGGAAACCGCTTCAACTTTCGGCGCGCCCCCTCCGGGGGCTTTTTCAACCGCCACCCCGAAACCGTAGGAAGGCCTGTCGAGGAGGCTGACGAGGTGCCTCCTGCCGTAGATGAGGCCGAGGTAGTCGTAGCCGCGGGCAACAGGGCCGACTCTTGAATCGATTCTCCATAAGTATCGTTCGCCTGAAGAACCTTCTTTAGTTGGAATGCCGTGCTTTGCATCTGTTGGATGCCAACCATCCGAAGCTGGGAATTTTGCAACCAAATCGACAGTAGTTGCATTAACGACTATGTTCTTTCCATCCACTTCAAACTTGTAATCAGGATGCTCTGCAACAAGGATTGCATTCTTTTCTTTTTGGTATTCTACAGGAACAGGAAAAACCCACCTTTCTTCTGTTTTTGGGTCTACGTATTCTACTGTTTTGCCAAGCTTTTCTCCAGGCTTTGCGTAAGCAGTCATCGTTCCCGACCAGCATGCAAATACGTCTGAAATGCTTCCCCATTCATCACTGCCAACTAGTGCCTTGTCCAGCCTTGAATTAGATGCGATAACCAGTCCTTTCTCTTCAGCCATTCTCAGTCCCTCAACAAAAGGAACGCTATTTGCTCTTTTTACAAGCACGGCTAATTCCGGCCCCCTGATCCTTTCGACTTTTTCTCCTCTTGTTTGAACAGGTTGTGCCGCCATGATTTCACCTCAAATAATATGTTTTGATAATTGTATTAAGCACCGAAGTATTTATAAATATACCTTATTTATCACTTTTTATAACTACGGCTGCTCTTTGGCGTTTCCCGCCTCTTGGTCTTTTTGGGAATCCCACGAGATTATTGCACCGCAGTGATCATACCCAGAACACCAGAAATGCCTATTTTGTACTAATATAAAAAAGCAAAATATTATAAATTTGCCTTTTAATAACAATAATATGAATGAAAAACTTATAGAAGCACTGAGAAGATGGACCGGCACGCTTGCCGGCTTTGAAGCCATCCAAAGGGAGGAAGCCGCTAGGGCCGAACAGCTTCTGATGCCCCGAAAGGCGCTCTTTATAACAGGCATCCGGCGCGCCGGCAAAAGTTATCTTGCGAAGATGCTTTCAAAAAACAGCGCGGTCTTCGTCAATGGGGAGGATCCGCTGATAAAAAATGCAACGCCGCAGGAATTGTTTGAATCAATAATCCATATTGGCGAACAAAGCAAACCAAAACTGGTTTTTGTCGACGAAGCCCAAAACATCGGCGATTTCCAGACTCTGGCCAGAAATCTGCTTGACTATTTCAACGTGCCGATAATCGTTACGGGCTCATCTTCTGCCATTGTCACGCGGGAGATATCCTCGCTGCTTTCAGGCAGGTACCTGCCATTGGAGCTGTTTCCGCTTTCATTCAGGGATTACCTGCATTTCAGGGGCATTGGCGATCCCTCTTTGCTCGCAGAAGAAAAACTGGATTCGTATCTGGAATCTTTCATGGAGTATGGCTCCTTTCCAGAAGTCGCGCTCAACATGGAAAGGGCCAATGACCTGCTCCTCTCCTATTTCTCCACCATCGTAGTGAAAGACGTCAAAGAGAGGTATAACGTCCGGGAAGGGCAAAAACTTGAAATGTTTGCCAGGATACTGGCGGAAAACCCTTCAACGCTTTTATCCATCAGGAGGATAGGCAGAAACATTGGAATAAGCGCGGCAACTGCGGAGAAATTTGCCGCCTATTTCGAGGAGGTTTATTTCATAACCTTGATTCCAAAATGCTCGCCTAAGACATATGAGCCGATCAAAAGCATGAAAAAGTTATATCTATCGGACACCGGCTTCCATGCCCTTTTCTATGCTGGAAGGGGAGAGAAAAAAGCGAGAGTGATGGAAAACACCGTTGCCATAGGGCTTTTCAGGCGCTACGGGCGCAACAATATTTTTTATCAGTCCACGCCTGACGGCTATGAAGTTGATTTTCTTGTCAGGGAAAAAAATCAGATTACGCAGATGATACAGGTCGCCTATGATGTTGAAGACGAAAAAACAATGAAGCGCGAACTGCGGGCGCTTGATAGGGCGGCCGGGCTGTTCAAGTCGGCAAGCCTTCTCGTAATAACCAGAAATAAGGAAGGCATCGAACGATTGGAAGGCAGGGAGATCAGATTCGTCAAACTTTGGAAATGGCTGCTGCAGGGATAGATGCGCCACTGTGAGCATGAGTTGTAACCTGACTTCGCCACCTGAGTCGCGTCGAAGGACGATAAGGGACGCGGCTTATGCAGCCGGCTGCCTGTCGGAAGTGGCGAAATCATGTACTGCTGGATAATGTTTCGGTCCACGGCATTGACTGTTTTTCATGCTTTTCGGCAGTATATTGACCTGAATGCGGCGCCGGTTAATCCATCCTGAACTGCCTTATCTTCACTCCAGCTTCCTTCAACAACTTCATCGCGCTTTCCGCTATAGGGTATTTCTCATTGTAGATTACTTCGACTATTCCCGCATTGATTATCATCTTCGTGCAGAGAAGGCAGGGTGAAAATGTCGTATAGATTGAAGCGCCCTTTATGCTCACGCCGTTGTAGGCAGCCTGCACGATTGCATTCTCCTCCCCGTGAGAGCAGAAGCATTCTTCGAGATTCTTTCCCGACTCGGCGAAGTTGTTGCATCTTGGGCACCCGCCTTCGTTGCAGTTTCGCGTCCCGCGCGGAGTTCCATTGTAGCCGGTAGAGATTATCTGCTTGTCGCGGACTATTACCGCGGCGACTTTCCTCTTCACGCAGTTGCTCCTTGTCGAGACCATCTTCGCTATGTTCATGAAATAAGCATCCCACGTCGGCCGTTCCAGCTTGAATTCTGCTGAAAACGCCCCGAGCGCAGCATCGACCTGCTCGTAAAGGAGAGGAAGGCTGCCGGCGTTCTCTATTTTCTTGTTGGCAAGTGCGAACGTCGCCTTCAGATTCTGCTTGGTCTTTTCGGCGTTCTCCATCTCCAGTTTTTCTATCTCAATGAACGCTTCGAATGTCTTCGGGTCTTCTTCCCTGTCCCTGTGCTTTATCCTGTCGAACCGCACTTCTGGCGATGCAGTGACGTAGAGCATGAAAAAGTTCGGAAGTTTCTTCAGCTCGGCAACTTCGGCCGGATTCCGTATCGAATCAACAGCGTAATTCCTGTCCTTCGCCTTCTCCATCTTCGCGATGGTTTTCTTTGCAAGGATTCCGGCGCCGAATTTCGCCCTGAGCTCGTTGCCCTTGTTTATGAGATTGTCCCTTGTAAGCGCCCTGCCCTCCGCCTTAAGCTCCTCCCTGAGGATGTCAGAAAGCGAAAGGAAGTAGAAGCCCTTCTTGGCAAGATGGTCCGCGACCGTGCTTTTGCCCGCGCAGTTCTCTCCCGTCAACCCTATAACAAGCATGAGGACTAATTTAGAGATATGAGTTTAAGAAATTAACTCAGTTCGCGCCGTGCTTCTTCAGAAGTTCTATTACTTCCCGGTCATCAGCATGGTCGATGGCGGTTTTCCCGGATTCGTCCCTGGCATCGATAATGAGATGCGGACTGGACAGGAGCAGTTCCACGATTTTCATGCTGTCTTTTCTGGCTTGCTGCTTTTCCTCCCTTAATTTTTTATCCACTTCACGCTCGCCCTCAACCGCCTTGTCATCTATTTTTATGGGTACAGCGCGAACAGCCCATATCAGGGCAGTCCAGCCATCTTCGTCCTGGAGATTCACATCTGCCGCTTTCGCCAGCAGCATTTTGAATGAATTTACGGCGCCAACGGCCGCTGCTTTCATTAACGGAGTAACGCCATAGTTGTCCTGAACATTGATGTCTGCGCCCGTGGCAAGCGCCAATTCAACAATGTCCCAGCGGTCTTTCTCAACCGCCAGAAGCAGAGTACTGTCGCCATGCGAAGTGGATTTCACAGGCGTCTTTGCGCCATTTTGCACAAGAGCCATGTAAGCGTCCCATCGCCCGTATATCGCAGCACCCATGGGCGCAGTAATTCCGTTATCTGATGTTGCATTAACATCCGCATTTTTTGATATGACGAACCTGACAATATCGATTTCACCCTCTTTTTCCTTTTCATCGGAATAAACGGCCACCATAAGGGGCGTGGGACCGCCAGCGTTGTCGTTGATGTCTACGCCGTTTTCCAAGAGATATTCGATAACCTCTGCATGCTTGTTCTTGACCGCATATAGCATGGGAGTCCAGCCGTGCGCATACATGAAATAACTGTGCATGTCCTTGGCGTTCAAGTCCGCACCCTGCTCATGAGCCTTTTTAACGCCCTCGAGGTCGCCTTTTTTGGCAGCTTCTATAAGATCTAGATCTCTGCTGGCCTGCTTCTTTGAGAGTGCTGCCAGAGAGGATGTCTGTTTTTCCCCGGCATATGCCCGTTCAACAAGAGGAGGTTTGAAGGTCAGCACTGTCGCTAAGGCCGCTATGCCTAGATAAAGCGCCTTCTTGGCAATCGCTTTCTCTAACCTCATACTAACATATTTAATAACAAATATATTAAAAAACTTGCTTTTCGCATAAAAGGCATGAAAGAAGCATACGCAACGCTTGACCAGACGTCCTACGAGTTTAAGGAAAAATACGAAAACATCGAGCTTGTTGTTTGTTCCATCTTGGCATTCACCATCCCGCTTCTCTTTCCGCAGCCGCAACTGCTTACCGGCACGCTCGTAAATGCATTTCTGATAATGGCCGCATTGCACTTCCGCGGATGGAAGGTGCTGCCGCTGGTTATGCTGCCTTCGATGGCAGCAGTCCTGAACGGCGTTTTATTCGGCCCGTTCACTGTTTCCCTGCTCTACATGATGCCGTTCATATGGCTCGGCAATTTCGCTTTGGTTTATTTGTTCAAGAGGTTGCACATAGCGAACAAAACCGACTACTTCCTTGCGCTCGGAGTTTCAGCGCTCGCGAAAGCGGGGTTGCTGTTTGGGGTTGCATACCTGTTGGTCGAAGCGGGTATTTTGCCAACGATGTTCCTGACGGCGATGGGGTTGCTGCAGCTGGGAACTGCAATTACAGGAGGAATAGTCGCATTCGGGATGCGCTCTGCTTATGTTCATCTGTTGAAATAAATCAGCTCTTCGAGTTTTTCCCTTGGAAGTTTTCCGAGATATTCCTTAATCAGCTTCTGCACGGTCGGATTGTCTATCGGGGTCCTTTCCTTTATCCCGTCAGCCACGGTTCTTAGGGCATTTCCCCTTGCCGTTACTATTTCCTTTGGCGCAATAGGCTGGCCGGGCCCTCCGACGCAGCCAAGCGGGCACATCATGACCTCGACAAGATGGTATTTCTCGCCAGCTTTTATTTCCTTGTATAATTTTTCGAAATTCTGGAAGCCGTAAACCACGGCTATTTTCAGCACGTGCTTCCCTATCCTGACCTTCTTTTTCCGCATCTCAAGGTCGTCCCTGAAATCCAGGATTTCCTTTTTTTCCCCGTAAAGCCCCGCAAGCGTTGTCATAACCGCTTCTGTCATCCCGCCCGTTACGCCGAACATCACCCCGTCCTTTGAGCTTTGCGGCATGAGCTGGGATAACGGCTCATCATTCAGCTTCTTCAGGTCGTGGCCTTTTTTCTTCGCCCACTGCGCAAGCTCAATCGTCGTCACCACGTAATCTATGTATTTGTGGCCGTTGCGCATGACTTCCATACTTTCGTATTTCTTAAGCGCGCATGGCATTATCCCAACGACGACGACATTCGATGGGTCGGTCTTGAGTTTATCGGCAATATAATATTTCGAAACCGCGCCTATGGTCATCTGCGGAGATGCGATTATGGTTATGTTGCCGAGCAGTTCGGGATGTGCCCGGGAAGCATAGAGCCTCCACCCTATGCAGCATGAGTTGAATATCGGGAATTTGCCTTTCCCGCTGTCGAGCATCCTCTTGATGTCCTCTGCTTCGTAATATGTCGCAATGTCGGCTCCAAGCGGAGTGTCCACCACGTGCGCAAAGCCGAGCTTTTTCAGGAGTGCCGTCATCTTCCCGAGCACGTTCGCACCGACGGGAAATCCGAAAAGCTCGCCGAGGGTTACGCGCACGGCAGGCGCGATTTCGGCAATGACGATTTTGCCCGATTTCATCTCGCCTTCGATTTTTTCAAAAAGCGCGTCTCCTGAAAGAAGTTCCATGTCCATCACATGCTTCTGAGCCGCTTTATCCTGTCGTCAAGCGGAGGATGCGTGGCGAACATGCCTTCCGCCTTCGCAAAAGGATTGGAGATGTAAAGAGGTGCGGTGGTGTCGCTCGCATTCTTCATCGGCTGCGCGTTCTTCTTTATTTTCTCGAGCGCATTCGCAAGCCCGGGCGGATATCTTGTAAGCTTTGCCGCATTCGCATCCGCAAGGTACTCCCTCTGCCTAGAAATCGCCATGCGGACGAATAATGCAGCTATGGGCGCGAGAATCATGAAAATAATGCCGATGATGACGAGCACTCCTCCCTTTCCCTTGTTGCCCCCGCCGGCTCCGCCAAACAGAAATGAACGGATGGCAATCTGGGAAAGCAGGCCTATCGCCCCGACAAGCACGATTGTGAGCGTCATGAATCGTATGTCATAATTCGCTATGTGCGATATCTCGTGCGCGACAACACCCTCGAGCTCCTCGCGGTTCATCGTTTCGAGCAACCCGCGCGTGACCGCGAGCGAGGAGTGCTGCGGGTCGCGGCCCGTGGCGAATGCATTGGGTGAAGGGTCGTCAATCAGATAAATCTTCGGCATCGGGATGCCCGCAGCCATGGAAAGCCCCTCCGCGACATTGTAGATGAACGGATACTGTTCCCGCGTTATTTCCTTTGCGCCGGAAAGCGCGAGGACGATCCTGTCGCCTGCGAAAAACGCCGTGACGGCATAGACTGCAAGCGCAACGAAGCCGAATATGTAGCCGCATTGGCCGAATCCGAATACCTCCGAAAGTATCCAGACCATTCCGAGGAATACGCCTAGGACGAGAAAAATAAGCAGATAGGAGTTCCTTTTGTTCGCTCCTATCGCATCGAAGATGTTGACGCGCTCTGCCATGGTTATACCGTGCCGGCCGTTTTCAGAATTTTACTTTCACCGGCTCTTTTTCTGCCGCGGCCGTCTCGAAATAAGCCTCGTGCTTGAAGCCGAGCATGCCGGCGATCACGTTTGACGGGAATGTGTCGCAGGCGGTATTAATCTCCAGGACGGAATCGTTGTATGCGGTCCTTATGTACGCTATCTTGTTCTCCGTCCCTGCAAGCTCCTCCTGAAGCATCTTGAAGTTCTCGTTCGCCTTAAGCTGGGGATAATTCTCCGCAACCGCAAAGAGCGACTTCAATGCCTGCGAGAGCATGTTGTTCGCCTTTGCCTTCTCCTCAACGCCGCCCGTAACGAGCTGCGCCCTGTATTTCGTAATGTCGGTAAGCGTTTCCCTCTCATGCTTCGTATAGCCCTTCACCGTCTCTATGAGGTTCGGGATGAGGTCGTATCTCCTTTTCAGCTGGACGTCTATCTGCGCCCATGCGTTGCGCACCCGGTTCCTCAGAGTCACAAGGTGGTTGTAGGTAAGTATCACAAACAGCGCCACTACCGCCAGCACTGCCAGAAGCGCTACGCCCAGCAGTCCAATGCCTAGAAATTCGAGCACATGTATCACCCTCCAATATACTGGAAAGAAAAAAATTAAATAATAGATGCATTACAGCGGCGCCGGGGATGCCGGTATCGGAGTAAGATACAGCATCATCGCAACGAACAGCGCAATCATTATTATCAACGGCAGGAGCACGACGATCATCGCGCGCATCCTTGAAAGCTTGAACAGGGCCATCGTTCCATTGACCATGTTCCATAGGGACGCAAGCCCTATTATGCCAAGGTACGGAATCCAGCCGAAAAGGTAGAGGGGCGTTCCGCCATAAACGAATACCCTTGCCATGTCCATTAGACTGCCCTGGCCTCCGAGGAGCTTCGCAAGAACGAAGTAAATGATGATGAATATCGCGGTCGCGATTATCTCGAGCAGAATTGCCATGGGAATATATGCGATGTTCGTTCCCAGGGCCACGATCACCGAGCCCGCAAAGAATACTACGAGCATCACGGCGTAGTACGCCAGGATATCTCCGAAGGAGTCTTTCCTTATCTTTTCGAACCTGTCCGGCCCGGCGATGAAGAAAAACGCCTTTATCTTTTCAACAATCTTTCCGGTTTCAACCATAACGATTTCACCCTGCAGGAGATTCGGCGCGTTCGTTTTAAAAACCTTTGAAAACAAATCATTACCCTTAATCGCCAAGGTAGCTCAGAGCTTTGAACCGGCGTTCAAAATTTGCACGCTGGTGGCGGGCAACTGGTTAGAGTGCTCGACTCATAGGTAACCAATCCTGTGAGTTTTGAGGCTTCGGCCTATGATATCACAGGCACTGAGAAGCGGAAGGATCGCATCCTCCGCTCAAAATCGAGAGGTCGGGGATTCAACTTCCCCCCTTGGCATTTTTGTTCACAAAAATGCTAAAAGAAAACGAAGTTTTCTACTTGGCATATTTTTTCAGAGAAAAATTGCCAATGTTGAGAAGCGGGCTTCTCAACTGTTGAAATGAAATTTCAACAACGTGAAGCGCACTTCACAACCTTGGCATTTTACGAAGTAAAATGACAAACATGAAACGAAGTTTCATGCCCTTGGCATATTTTTAGAGTGCAGTTTGTCAACCTTTGTGGAGAAAAATTTCCGAGATAAAAAAATCTCTTTTTAAAACAATAATACAAGATAACTCAGGGTGTGACCATGAGCGATGAAGAAAAAATAAAAAACGGGATGTGTCCGCTTTGCGAATCTGCTCTTGTTTTCCAGGAAGGCTGCATGGTCTGCCCGAGTTGCGGATGGGGCGGCTGCGAAGTATAGGTTTGCAGCGCTATTCCGGCTTGCCTGAACCGTTCTTTATGTGCTCCTTTGACTTCCAGAAGAAGTAGCCGACGATTGCGAATGTTATCACGGGCGAAATCCACGACGGGATTTCATGGCCGAAGCTGTCCAGTATCATTATCGCTCCCAGGAAGAGTATCGAATACATTGCGCCGTTTTTGAGATAGACGTATTTTTTCACGTTTTCTATGTTCCTTATGGTGAATTCCCTTACGACAAAGGCGCCTATGCCGTTGCCGACGAGTATGAGCGGTATGGCCATGGTGAATGCGAAGGCGCCTACTACGCCATCTATTGAAAACGTGGCGTCTATCACTTCTAGATAGAGAAGTTTGCTCAGGTCGCTGAGGCCCGAACCGCCCGTGCCAAGCAGCTCTTTTTCATGAAGCTCCGCATTCTGCTTGAAGCCGTGCACTATGAAGAAGGCGGTCGAGCCGACGACCGCGCCGAATGCCATGGCTGAATTGTAATCGATTGCGTACCATGTGATTACTGTGAGGAGTATGGAAACGACCGCGAAAAACCAGACGCCCTGCGAGGCGATGAATTTTTCGCCCACTAGGCCGTAATATTTCGGCTCGAGGAAAAGCCAGTGGAAGAAGAGGAATATCATGAATATTCCGCCTGCGATGAGAAGCACCGGGCCGGTCTGCTCCATAGCCTCGATGACCATCGGGTCGCTGCTGAATGTCGCGGTTATGACGCCATCGAACCCAAGCGACGGATTTGCAGCCCAGAGTATCATGCCGGGCAGCAGGCCGCGCACCAGGAAAACCGCTATGAGCAGCCCCCACAGCAGGAACCATTTGCGGGCGCGCTGGGACATTTTCGAAAGGACTTCGGCATTGATTATGGCATTGTCTATGCTGGTTATGGATTCGAAAAGCGCAAGGCCGAGTATTGTGAGTATCATCCCCAGCATTTCCATGGAGTGGATAATGCGTTCAAAATTATAAAAGCTTCCCAAAATCCGCCGCTGGCGCGGAAACGCGCGGACAAAGGTTTTTAATTGCTTCTGTAAAATACCAACACAATTCGGTTTGAGGTGAATGAGAGATGGAGTTCTTCAGGGCTGAAGAAGAGGAAGACTGGGAAGAGGACGACTTCGATGAAGAGGAGTGGGAAGAGGAAGAGGAGGGGTAGTTCTTTCTAGCTCTTTCCGAATTTTTTATTTTCAGAGTTTTTATGATTTCGAATTTGTTGCGAAAACACTTTAAACCCCTAGAGGTAAATTTCTTACATGCGAATCGTAGCTGACCTTCATGTGCACAGCAAGTACGCGAGAGCGACCAGCAGCAGGTGCGACATCGTGGGGCTTTCGGACGGCGCGAAAATCAAGGGCATAGATGTCGTTGCCACTGGCGACTTCACGCACCCGATTTATTTCAACGAACTCAGGGCATATCTTAAGGAGGAGAAAAACGGCCTTTTTCCCTACAATGGCGTACGCTTCATCCTTTCAACGGAAGTCAGCGTCATATACGAATTGAACGGGAAAACGAAAAAGATGCACCACGTCCTGCTTGCGCCTTCTTTCGAAACCGCAGCGCAGATAAATGACAGGCTTGCGAAATACGGGAATCTCAGGGAGGACGGAAGGCCGATGCTTTCGCTTTCATCCGCAGCGCTTGTTGAGGAGCTGACGGGCATATCGGAAAGCATTATGATAATCCCTGCGCACGCATGGACTCCCTGGTTCAGCATATTCGGCTCGAAATCGGGCGTTAACAGCGTCGAGGAGGCGTTTGAGGACAAGGCCGGCAGGATTTACGCGCTGGAAACGGGGCTCTCGAGCGATCCTGCGATGAACTGGATGGTGAGCTCGCTCGACAGGTATTCGCTCATATCAAATAGCGATGCGCACAGCCCGGAAAAGCTCGGCCGAGAGGCGAACGTATTCGAGCTCGAAACGCCCGGCTACAAAGCCATAACGGATGCGATAAAAACGAGAAAGGGCTTCGTCAAGACTTACGAATTCTATCCGGAGGAGGGAAAATACCACTACGACGGCCACAGGAACTGCAAAATAAGGTGGAGCCCCTGGGAAGCACTGAAGCATAATGATATCTGCCCGGTGTGCAGGAAGAAGATAACGGTTGGTGTGCTCCATCGCGTCGCGGAGCTTGCGGACAGGAAGGAAGGATTCAGGCCTGAGAATGCCGTCCCTTTCCAGCATATTGTTCCGCTAAATACGGTCATATCCAAGGTACTCGGGAAGGGCGAGCAGACGGGCGACGTGGTTGAAGCGTATTCGAAACTGATAAGATATTTCGGAAATGAATTCGCTGTTTTCGAGGCGTATGAGGACCAGATACGGCTGGCAGCTACGCCGGAAATAGCGGAGGGGATAATAAGGGTGAAAAAAGAGGAGGTCGGCTGGCTGCCCGGCTACGACGGAGTTTTCGGCGAGCTTGTCCTTGACGAAAAAGGGAAGAAGGAGGCCGTGGAAAGGAAGCAGAAAAACCTCAGCGAGTTTTAGGTTTTGAAGGGCGTGACTCCGAAAATATATTCATCAGCAGCGGAATCAGATAAAATGCAGCCGCAAAGCCTCCTATCGCGCCGGTAACGAGGCGGCTTAGGTTGCTGCTTTCGTAAACAAAGGGCAGGATGCCCAAATCAGATGCAAACTGCACCCCGCCGTCAAGGCCGATGGGGATTAACGCGATCACCAGGTATATCGCAGGCGGAACGTTTTCGTCATCTATCTTGCGCACCAGCGGATACGCTGCCATGCCCAGAAGAAGCGCAAAATAGATTCCAAGGTCCCGTGTGCATACCGGAAATTTATAGCCTAGGTCGCCATTACGCATCGCGGAAATCTGCCCCGCGTCATTCGGAACGAACATTCCGTCCTGCGGCGTGCAGTCGTTTATGTAGTAGCCGAGCGAATCGCGGAAGATGCATGAGGAGCGCGAGAGCTTCTGGTGGCAGAGGGGGGAGAACAGGCTGTAAAGCTTCGCGCCCGCCTCCTCGTCCGAAAACGAAATGAAAGGAGGTATGAAAAGCGATGCGCAGAAGATGAATATCGCCGCAAGGCATAATGCGTATGTCATTTCGGGCCGTTTCACAGTATCCTCACCTTCTTGCCGTCGAAATAAACCGTTTCTTCAAAGCGTGCGCCGTAGCCGCGAAGATAGGCGCCGGGCTCGATGGTAAATGCCGCGCCCTTCATCCTGTCGGCGTATTTCTTTCCGAATCGCGGGAACTCGTGCACGTCAAGGCCGATGCCGTGGCCTATGCTGTGGATGGGAGCCGGCAGCCCTGCGGATTTCGTAAGCTTTTCGTAGAGTTTCCCGGCCTCCCCGCTTTTTTCCATGTCCGGAATCCCGTCCGCGACCTTCCAGAAGATGCCCTGCAGTTTTTCGTATAGTTGCAGTTCCTTCGCCGCACTGCCGATTGCGAAGCACCTTGTCAAGTCCGCGCAGTAATTCTCAACCTTGACGCCGTAATCCACAAGAACGAAATTGCCGAGCCTGCGGCCCGTGCAGGCATGGTGCGGCACCGATGCATTCCTGCCTCCGGCCACAATCGGCTCGAATGCAGGCTCAAGGCCCGCGCCTATCGTTTTCATCAGGAGCTGCTTTTTCACATCGTTCTCGGTCATGTTTTTGGACAACTCGAGCGAATCCAGGATTTTCTTTGTCATGCCGCAGGCCCTTCTTATCTTTTCTATTTCGCCCGCGGTTTTCACCATCCGCTTCGCATAAAAATCAGCAGAGGCGTCCTTTGGCCTGCAGAATTTCGCCAGCCGTTCGTAAATCCTGGCAGGAAGCCGCCCTCCGTCTATGCGCACCGTCTTTGCTTTCAGCTCTTTTTTCAGATAAGGATAGAAATCGTCCAGAACGACTATGCCCTTCTTCATCACGGCGCGCGCGGCGTTTTCCTCCAGCTTCGAAACGAGAAGCTTTTTTGCGCCGCCTTCCAGGAGCAGGAAGGAATTGCTTACGTCCATTCCTGAGAAATAGTAGAAATTCGGGTTGAACGTTTCCCCGCGGTAGAGAAGGATGGGCTGCTCGCTTTCTTTCATAATATAGATAATAATAGAAGGAATAAAAAGCATTTATAAACAGTTATCGTCATTTATGATGTTATGTGTGCTGAATTCCAAAATTCTGAAAGGAAAAAACATCCCGGCAGGGTAGTCGGCGGCATGGAAACGTGGAGACGCAGGAAAAGGGCAGCCATCAAACCGCAGTTCGGTGGCTTGGAAGAGGAAGGCATCGACCGGGAAGGAAATAGCATCGGCACCAGAAGCATGGAAGCGATGGGAATCTATGAACCGCATAGAGGCACGGTAACGATCAATTTCAGGAGAAACGGATACGGCCCCAGAACGGTTTCGACTACTGATGTCTACAAGTCCATACGGCAGACGAAACATATTGAAGAGTGGTATATCGGCGAGCTCGAAAAAAATGACAGGACGCTGCAAAGCATCGGAACCGAGGTGTTCAGGGTGAGGAACAACCCGGACGACCGGCCGGCAATAGAAGAAGCAATAGGCAAAATGACTGAAGCGCTCAAATCGCTCGGGAAGCTGCGTGCAGAGAAGAAAAGGCTTTCATTGGATGAATTGAGATGGGCGGTGCGGAATCTGCAGGATGCCATAAAAGATGAGGGAAGGATAAACGGGCAAAAACTGGCGGATGCTTTCGAAAAATACGTGCTCTTCAGAAAAATGTTCGGGCCATGGAGGGACACCGAGGTCGTACATACGAAGGAATACTCAAAACTCAGGGGATACGCGCTCAGGAAATTGAGGGACGAATGGCTTCTTGAAAACACGGCCAACTGGATACGCTATCTGGAAAAGGAAAAAAGGGGATTCCCGATGAAAGCCCTATGGGCAAGGGATTTGGAATTTTCCGGGAAATTGGAAAAACTTCTGGAACACCAGAGAATACACCCTGAGGAGCTGGCGGAAATCAAAGAGAATCTTGCTGAGGCGGGTTACAGGGTAAGGAAGCTGGACGACGCAGAGGAACTTTTGTGGAAAATTGAGGATATGAAGGAGATACTGTCTGCAATAGGATACAGGGCCAGAAAAACCGATGGGGAATACAAACAAACGGCAAAACGGAAGAAGGAAGCGAGGAGGCAGATAAAGGATTACGTGCTGCTGCTCAGAGTCAGGAATCCGCTTTATGCTGCCGAGGAGATGAAAAAGGAGAGTGATGACTATTGCCAGAAAGCAGCCAGGCATCTTGATGGAGCCGCCATATTGATAAACAGGAACCGTTTTGACGTGGCGGTAGAACGGTTCAGGCAGGCAGAGGATGAAATCAGGAAAAAAGGCACTACACCTCAAATGTCTTTGGGTTTCCCTTCTCAATCTCAACAGTGACCGAAGCGGGCTCGGTTGAAGCGGGATAGACGAATTCTATCTTCTCGCCCTTCTTTATGTCCTTCCTCTGGAACTTTATGCT
>JACCLJ010000033.1 GCA_013425425.1 Microcaldota archaeon | reverse complement strand
TGCGATTATGTCATCTATCATGCCCTTCCCGTTGTTGAACATGCCCGCCACATCGCTGAATTTGTTTGCCCGGTTGGTATCACCGGTCGATTTGTAGTAATCTGCCAGTGCATTCGCATTCCTTTCAAGCTTGTCCATCCTTACTCTGATGCTCTCCAGTTTCATCACTATGTCCAGGAAGTCGCTCTTGTCGACTGACTTGACACAGCATTTTTCGGAGCTCATTTTGCAGGCAAAGCCCGTCCCAGCGAATGCGTTCTCGCACGAATCGCCGGAAGAAATGCAATATCCTCCCTTCTGTTCGCATTCCGTCCCTGTCGCTCTTATGTCGCTCGGGTATTTTTCAAGATACGCCTTTATCAGTTCTGTGGGTTCGTGCGGAACGCACCTGTAGTGCTTCGCTTCGTCGCACGCGCCGGATGAGGCGCACGGGGGCGTGAAGCCCCCCTTCGTGTCATCGCCCGCGCACACACATTCCGGATAAAGCGAGTCCGAACCGCAATTCCTCTCGATTGGCTTTGCTTGTGCGGTTGCGGTGGCGACGGGCATTCCGGTAACCATACCTGTCAAAAAGTCGTTTTTGTTGTCTTCTGAGACTTGGGGTGAAACCTTTTTTGCCTCCATCCCTCCAATGCTATCTGCCGAGGAATCAGTCAGCTTCGACCTGGCTTCAGTTGGAATGGTTGCCTTTGCCACCCCGGATGACATATATACTGACTGCTCCGTTATACCTATCAGGAATATCTTGTACGTCCAGACATAGACCTTTTGGCTCCCCGTGTTCAGTACGTAAACGTAATTCCCGCCTATCTTACGTTCGTCCGGAGCGTATTGTCTGAATGCCTCCTTAAGGAATTCCTGAAGCATATCGCCGTTGTCGAATTCAACGACGATGGATGCGTATTCCCTGCCGGCTTTTTGGTATTTCGCCATGTAGCCCATGACGTTTCCTTTGGCCGGCTCCAACTGGGCATCCACGTATTTGAACCCGTTGATGTCTTCGAGTATAAGATATTTCTTCAGCAACGAATGGTCATAAACCCTGAACTGAGCCGGGAAAACGTGGATGCCGGTTCCGGTGTCGCCAGAGCTTATTTCGTATAATCCCACTGATTTGGTCCCGGAGAAAGTCCCCATGAATCTGCATGAAGCGTATGCATTGCACGGCGGGCAGTATTCCCCTGTCACGCAAACCGGGCATGCCTTTACTTCTGACGTATCGCATTCCTGGGTCAGCGTTACCGCTCCCGCCGGGCCGTATGGGCCCTTGACCGAGGTCTTTAGCTCGGTGAGATTAATCTTACCCTTTTGGAAATAATTGCTGGAAATCTGGACTTGCCCGTCGATATTGTAGGCATATTTGTCGGTCGAGAGATAAATATTCTGGTAAGCAGGCACGCAGCGGTAATATGTGCACATCGCAGGCGCGCAGTCGAATTTCGCATATTCATTTTCGCCATCAACCGTGGTGTATGCATATCCACCGCATCCGCTCTTCCATGTTATCCTGTCACCTTTGGCTCCGCTCACGTCAGCCACGCATGTCTCGATTCCCCTACAGCCGAATCCTCTGTCGGAATAGCATTCCTGCATTGAATTCGAGTTCGCGAACACGCACTTGACCTGCTCATCTACCGTCTGCCCGCCGTCTCCGATGCAGGCTCCTTCATTGCAGCCGTTGGGGCATTGGTAGACTCCGCTCATTCCAAAACCTCCGGCATCGCAATATGCCTCTGATAAGTCATTGAGGCTATCATTAAGGCAGTGATCCGTGCGAGTAGAAGGCGCAAAATTAGCCGCAATGACAGTCCCCTTCACATAATAATTTTTCCCTCCGTCGGAGTCCGTACAAGCAGTTTGATTCGCCAACACGCAAGCCCCGTTCATGCAGCCGTTCGGGCAAGTGTATGTAACATATGTTGATTTATTTCCATCACATATAGCTTCTAGCAATTTTTCGGTTTCAATGGTCTGGTTATTTGAGATATATCCCATGCAATCATCGATCAAGCCACCGCTACCTACTTTAGCTGACCCCTTTTCATAATAATTCTTCCCGCCATCAGAGTCCGTGCACGCTGCGGAAGCCGACGTCACCGCTCCGGTGACTGATGCCCCGGAACCCGATGCCAAGGCTGAGGTCGCGGTAGTCGTGCTGGGCTTCTGCGGTTCAATGGCAACACATGAAGACCGGAAGCTTTCCTTAACGTAACCGTCTTCACATACGCAGCTGAAGTCTGAAGACATGGAACCGCAGTATTTTACTGGCTTGCAGTCCTGTGGGCAGTTCCTCTCGTTTTCTGATATGGGGCAGCTAAGGCTCTGGCACACGTTAGTGTCGCAAACCCCGTTACCGCAGTTAGGCGTGCAGTCTTTCTGGCATGCCGCATGGCAGTAATTACGACATGCAGGGACATCGCACTTCTCCCCGGTTGCGCATGCAATCTGCGGGCAGATTGTATCACATATGATTTCCTTTTCACCGTTCTCGCAGCGGCCATCACCGCATTTGTTTGATATATTGATGAAGATTGTATTCTTGTCCGAGACGTACTCGCATCCGCTTTGGCTAACGGAAGCAACGAACGTCCATTCGCCGTTGTATTTCGGGTCTGACGGAATAGTAGACGATGATCTGTATATCCCCGATGAATCCGTGTAGTATGTCGTGCTGGTGCCTTCTTTGACGCTGTAGACATTGAACTCCTGGTTCGGAGTGAGGTTCCTGCCCGAGTCATATATTTTCACGGTCACCTCGAAATAGTCGCCTGGGCTGTATTTTTCCTTGTTGAATATCAGCTCTATCGATGACGGACATTTCCTTGCGCAATCCTGAGGGCACGTGCCTTGGTAGCAGGGCGCAGCGCAGGCTGGTTGCGAATAGACGCATGGGGGGCAATAATTTGCTTCGTCGGTTTCGCAGATCCCGTTTCCGCAGGATGCGCTTGATGTCAGGCAGGCCCCCTCCTTGCAGCCGTTCGGGCAGACGTATACCTCACTCTTTACCACATTACCCTCGCAGAAAACCTCGCTCAAACCCTTTGTTATTTGTTCGTTTGTGTAGCCAAGAGGTGCCCCTTGCACATCTTTCATGCATATGTCTGTCGTAACCATGTTGGCAGATGACAGAGTTCCTGCTGCAGTTCCTTTAACATAATAATTCTTCCCGCCGTCAGAGTCCGTGCATTGCGAAATCGTGCTTATGACGTTAAAAACTGGGGTATATAGGGTATATTTGGTGTCGGGTTTGTCTGGATACCACGCAACTATTTTCGCTTTCCATTTACCGGGAAGGGGTTTTTGCCCGGAAACAAGAGTGGGTAGTGTGGATGAAAACGAGTAATCATCCGCAAAACATCCGCCGCCACCGAGACTCCTTTCAGTGCCGTCCGGAAGCACAAAATAATAATTGCAGTCCATGAAAGCAGGCAGATGAGTATAAACTTTAACCATTTCATAGTCCGAGTAAGTGGATTTGTCGGTTATTATGTACATATTATCCGAGGCTTTCACGCACGCCCCATCCCTGCACGTGAATCCTGATGGGCACAGCCAGTAGTCTTTCTTTGAAATCCCCCCATCGCAGTAGTTTTCGACAACATACGGACCCTCGTTTACGAAAGTTGAACCGCTTCCGGTAGAGGAGCAGACATCATAATGAGTTCCCGTGGCGCCGAGTTCATTGATGCCCGTGGTAAAGCCTTTCACCACATACGTAGCGCCGCCATCCGAATCGGTGCATGTCGCTTCTTGCTGCGTGCAATCGCGGTTGAGCAGCATCTTTACCGAGCCAATCGCCTCCTGCGCTCCGGTGTAACTGACATCAACCGAATCCAGGTAAAATAATGCGTTGTTCACGGTGTTCATACTCCCCTCCGTCCATGAGTAGGAGACATTGTTTACCGACAAGTAAGCCCTCGTTCCCTGCGTGTCCCAGCCATTGAGCTTGACAACATAAACATTTCCCTCGGAAGTCGTAACTATTTTTGTGCTGCCGGGTCCGGATAGAGCCATGCTGCACGCCGATGCGGTGCAGGCCTGGTCGAGCGATATCCTCACCGAACCGGTCGCTTCCTGTGCTCCTGTATAATTAACATCCACCGCCTGCACGTAGAAATTCACGTTGCCAATCGTGTACGTGCTGTTTTCGGACCACGTATATGCAACATTATTGAGCATGATATATGCCTTCGTTCCTTGGGTGTCCCATCCGTTGAGCTTCAATACGAACGTATAGCCGCTGCTGGTTGTAATCATTTTGACGTCGCTTGGTCCCGACAGAAACACTTCACAGCCAGTCGTTGACGCAGAAACAGACGGAACGAAAGAAAACAAGAACACGGAAAGAAGAAGGACAATCGCGATTTTATTCAAACAATGCATTCTATCAACCTCCTGCAAAACATTGCAAATTTACAGATATAATATATTATTATATATTTCGACAGGATAAAAAACCGCATGTTTTCCTTCGGCTGGCCCAGAAATCCGAAATTCACATCCCGAGGCCGAACTGCTTCGCCATCTTCGCGAAGGGCCCGCGCCTGAACGCTTTGCCGCCGCCGCTCATTTTCAAAAGCTTCTTTATCTGGCTGTAGTTTTTCAGCAGCTCCCTGACTTCCGCTTGGGTCGTTCCCGACCCTTTCGCTATCCTCTGTATGCGCGACTGCTTTATGACGTCAGGATCCTCGCGCTCTTCGGAGGTCATGGAACTTATAATGTGCTTCCATTTCTTCATCTTCCCTTCCTGTATGTCGGCGAAATTTGCAGGCAACTTTTTTGCAAGCCCGCCGCTTGACATACCCGGAATCATGTCCATTACCTTCGAAAGCGAACCCATCTTCTGGAGCGAGCCGAGCTGCTCCTGGAACTCGTTCATGGTGAAGCGGCCTTCCATCAGCTTCTTCGCCGTTTCTTCCGCGCCAGCGTCTTTCGCCTTGTCGAGCAGCCCCTGGAGGTCGCCGTAGCCTATCAGCCTCGACACGAAACGCTGAGGATCGTACTCCTCGAAGTCCTCGGTTTTTTCCCCAACGCCTATCATGCGCACGTACGAGCCTGATGCGGCTGAAGCGGCGAGCGCGCCGCCTCCTTTCGCCGTTCCGTCCATCTTCGTTATTATTATGCC
>JACCLJ010000005.1 GCA_013425425.1 Microcaldota archaeon | reverse complement strand
TTCGTTGCCCAGCCCGCTTCTTCCTAATTCAGCGGTGCTTTTTGGGTCCTCGATGCTACTCTCCATTCCTAGCGCCACGGCGTTATTTTCCCTATCGGCCTTTATCTCCTCTCCGTTGAGGAATTTTTTGATGTTCCCCTTTTCATCGACTGCAATCGGAATTCCATTTTCATTTAGAAACCAGTGTATGCCTTTATCGCCTTTCTTGAGAATGGTATTGCCCACCCTTATCTCAACTATTTCATGCGCGCCAAGCGTTTCGTGATATTTTTTTATCACCGTGCCACCGTTCTGCCGCATGACCATGCAGATGCCATCCTCAATATTCGTTCCGTTCGGGACCAGGCCGGCAAACCGCTGGCCCGTCTCCTTTATCTTGACCGTGAAAAAGATGAGTTCCTTCTCTCTGAATTGCCGCGGCGCGGGCCGTTGGCTGGGAGCCTGCATCATCTGCGCATGGATCGGTGCACCAGCCATCATTTCACCAAAAACAAAGAACTAAATTATGGGCCTTTTGGAAATATCCCTAGGCAGCGACAGCCTCTCAAACGGCTTTCCTCCGGTTTCCTCTTCTATGAGCTTCACAAGCTCAGCAGCGGTCATCTCCTTTTTTTCATCATTTTTCCTTATGCTCACGCTCAGCTTTTTAGATTCTATCTCCTTTTCGCCTATAACGACAATGTAGGGAATCCACTCCTTCTGCGCATCCCGTATCTTCTTCCCGAGCGTTTCGTCCCGGTCGTCAAAATCAACGCGCACTCTCGCCTTGTCAATCCCCTCCATGATTTTCCTCGCATGCTCCTTCTGCCCCTCGCTCACAGGGATCACCCGCACCTGCGTAGGCGAGAGCCAGAGCGGAAGCATGGCCTTCTGCCCCTTCGCCATCTTCAGCGCCTCGTTTTCCAGCAGGGCATAGATGTTCCGCTCTATGCTGCCGCTGAGCGATGCATGGAGGATGAGCGGCCTCTTCTTCTGCCCGTCCCTGTCGACATAATTTATGTCGTAGGTATCCGCATTCTCCACGTCTATCTGCACGGTCGTGAGTGCGCTCGCCTTCTCCATGATGTCAACAAAATTGAACTCGAATTTCGTTATGAAATAGGCGTATCTCTCCTTGAACAGCTCGACGAGGATCGGCCTGCCGAATCTTTTTGCCATGCGCACATACCATTCCTTGTTCTCCTTAAAAAAATCATCCTGTATCCGGAAGCCGACCTCCGCATCAAGCCCAAGCTCGCCGAGCCATCCGAGCCCGATGTCAAACTGCTTCTCAAACTCCTCTTTTGCCTGGCCGATGTCCGCAGCGAAGGTGTGCATATCCGGCATCGTGAACGCGCGAAGGCGCTTCAGCCCGGCAAGCTCGCCGCTCTGCTCCCGCCTGAATGAATATCTCGTAAGCTCGTACATCTTCATGGGAAGCTGCTTGTAGGATATCACGAGGTCGTGCGCGATCAGGAACTGGCCGAAGCATGCGGCAAATCTCAGGAAAAGCCGCTTATCCTCGCTGAGGACTACGTACTGCCTTGCGGGGAACCGGTTCAGGTATTTCTTGAGTGCCGGATGCTCGAAGTCATACATTATCGGGGTTTCGACTTCAAGCGCGCCGCACCTGTTGACGCAGATATCCGTTATCTCGTCCTCAAGCAGTTTCTTTATGAGTTTTCCTTTCGGAAGGTGCCTGAAATTGCCCGGGTCGCTTCCCGGCTCGAAATCTATCAGGCCGTGCTCCTTCATTATCTTGATGTGCGGCGGCTCTTTCTCGTATGCCCGCACCTTTTTCGTTTCATAAGTGGCGAATTTCTTCAGGTTGTCATATTTCCCGAAATTGAATCTGTCTATTTCGTGAAGCTCGCCGTGGAGGTCCATGATATAGAACCTGCTTTTGAGCTCTGCCTCTTTTTTCAGGCTTTCGGAAACCTCCGGCTTCTTCTCCCCGCCTTTTTCCGTAACCGGCCTTGCGCCGAACTCGCGCGAAAGCTCGCTGAGAGGATGGCCCTTGCACTTGAGCGTGTATGCCTTGTACCAGCCGAACGGCGAATGATGCGCGTCGTAGCCCCTCCCCTTCAAATTTTCTTCGGCCTCGTTTACGACGCTTTGGGCGATGCGCGGCGTGGATGGCTTCGATGTCAGGTGGACGAGCGGGTAGAGCAGAACGTGCTTCGTTTTCACCTGCTTTGCGACCGCCTCGACTTCATCGGCAAGCGCGTTCGCGCTTCCGGCGACATCCTCATCGCCAGCTTCGACCGCAGTGAAAACGACAAGGACCTCTTCGTACCGTTTCCTCTCCTTGCCTTCTATCTTTTCCGCGTCTGCGATGGCCTTTTTTACCGGTTCGACTTCGATAAAATCCGCATGGATTGTAAGTATCCTCATGCACACACCTTCATTGCGCCCTTTTGTAAATATGAACGACCGCGGTGGCCCCGCTTCCCCCTACATTATGG
>JACCLJ010000123.1 GCA_013425425.1 Microcaldota archaeon | reverse complement strand
TCAGGCCGCCGCCGAGGTTTGATTGAACTACTATTCCACCAGTGAAGGGGGGGAAATTGCCGTCGAGAAGAATATTGGTCTGCTTGTAGAGATAGATGCCGCTTCCATTATTGTCATACGCGCTTATTGGGTTCCCAAGATAACCGGCCAGTACATTGTTGTCTCCAGTACTAAGGTATATTCCATGATTGCCGTTATTGTAGGCCGACACATTTACGAGTCCATCATTATTGCATCCTTCCTGAATGTTTATTCCGATTTCTTCATTCAAAAAAGAGCGGGTTGATATGATACTGCTCTGGATTACGCCTGTATTGGCGAAACGGATGCCGTCCCTGCCGCTTAGATTGGCGACTGAATTGTTGATTATGCTGTAATCCCCGCTGGAAATGGAAAAGCCGTCATCCGTATTATTGGTGGCAGTGCAGTTATCGAAGACGGTCCTAATAGTATTGGCGGTATCCAGATAAAATCCATTATTGCCGTTGTTATAGGAATATGTATTTTTCACGGTGTTATTTAGCGAATCGCCGATTACACTGGTGATGTAAATGCCGTGCTGAATGTTATTATGCGACGCACTATTGTTTATCAGCGTACGGTCAGCATTATAGAGGTAAAAACCATTCTGATTGTCGTATGCAGTAGCATTGTCGAGCTCGGTGTCATCCGAATCTCTTATCCGGAAACCGTAATTCGTGTTGTTATAGGATAGGCTGTTCAAAACAGTAACGTCGCTGGAGCTGTCGATGAAAGTTCCGGTGTTTGTATTGTTGTATGTTATACAATTTTCGACTGTGCAGTTATGCGAATTATCAGATATGAGTATGCCGTATAAAAATCCGCTTATATTGCATCCCCTTACTGTTGCATTGAGTTCTCCTGACGTGAAGAACCCGTTACCCGCTCCGCTTCCACTTATCGTATAGTTATTACAGTCAAATATTCTGTTGTCTATAAGACCAGGGTCACTTATGCAGGTGCCGGCGGCTCCGCTAATCGTCGCGTTGAGATAAGTGATGTTGTAGGTGTCGTTATTCAGAGCATTTGTGCAGTCCGTACAGTCGGTGCAATAGAGTGCATTATTAAACAAGGTATATGCACTCGAAATTGACGATAAAAGCAATAATCCAAATAGCCCAATAAGGTATCTACTGCCTAGCATGCTTCTCTATCGGAAATTACGTTTATAAAAGTTCGGCAGGGGTTGTATTTGTTGTCAATTTTTGATAAAAGTGTATATTTATATTACTTTCGTATCAAAATAGGGGTATGGAACTCAAACATAATATTACTGAATATGTAAGAGAGAAAGCGACAGACGAGAAAATAGGGAAGGGGGAGCTTTCAAGATTCGAAAAAATGATGGATGCCGGCAAGGAGCTTATGAGAAGGACCACGACATGGCTTGTCGTTGGTGCCACGGTATGCTTCTTTTCATGCGGCGGGCCGGGCAACAGGCCCGACGAGGATGCGGATTCTGATTCTACGGAACAGGTCGAGGTAGAGGATGAAACTGACGCCGACACTGATGATGTTCCTGACGTAACAGATGATGAAGTAGCAGACGTCCCTGACAGTATGGAAGGCGATACTAATGATGATGAATTGGATGCAGTTGAAGATGGTGAATTGCCCCCTCTGGAATGTCCTGCAGTCGTTGAAAATATCCCTCCAATGCTTAATCCCATGTTTGAGGCAAATGTAGCAGGTTCCATAACGACAAGCGACACTCGGGTAAGCGGCGATGCCGATATGCATCTGAGCATGGATCCTGACGGCACTCCGAGAGAATGCCCTTCGGCTAATGGAGGATATGAAATCGTTTGCGTGGATGATAGCGATACCGTCAACATCGATGGCCAGCAATACCTTGTTGCAGGCGGAACAAGCTTTGATGCAACCCTAGTGCCTGCATCGTCCGAAACTTCTGTTTGTCCGGCGGTAAGCACGGAATATCCAATACTCGCAGGCGCTTCAGAAACTGTGATGAATGTAACGTATGAGGGAATAGGCAGCTCCATAGCAGGATTCACTGTTGATCCCCTTAGCGGATTTTATTTCGATGTAAATGGAGACAGAGAGGACATGACAACCCTTTCATTCGCTCCGACATCAGCAGGCACGTATCTTTTTTATTTGAAAAGAGACGGCGCTCAGATGGTTTTCAATTCCAGGTCTTTTGACGGCAGGGGGGATGAAGCAACGAACACGCATGACGCGACTTTATCTGCAGGAAGCTCAAAACCGATGACCATAGTGGCGGTTAATTCTGGACAGGCGGTAAATCACAATGTGAATGTCCAGCCAGAATATGGAGAAACGCTAGATGATCTAATTACTATATGTACCAGATGCGCAGGCGGACCTACTCATTACGATCTCAGCATTCCGCTTGACGGTGTGGTTTGTGCATTTGAAAATTCGGAATGTGGATGTATGGGTGAGCCATCAAATGTAAGTCTTGAAGATACGGAGGTAACAGTTCTTGGGCCATGGTCATCGCATATAAGCGTGGGTACGCCAACGCTAAGCATCGCTACAATAAACGGGCTTTCTGACAATCCATCAGTACAGATTTCATTTGATTATACCGGACCAACAGACATAGACGGAATCGTAACCAGCATAGTAACTCATGTGGTCGTCCAGGGAGTTTCACATCCGTGCAGCGCAGGAACCCCGCTTAGCGCCAGATATTATACAGTAATTTATGTCACGGAGCCAGATGCAGATTACTACGACCCGGTTGACCCGAGCGCAATCTGTCACTGCACCTTCGGCGGCTGAGCCTCAAATTCAGCCGGAATCCTGCTAAAAAAACTTTATATTCATTTCGCAACAGGAGTATAGCCCATGAAACTCACATGTGATAATATTCGGAATGCTGTAGAAAAAGACAAAGACGGAAAAGGGGGCAGGGACGAGCTTTCCTCATTCGAAAAGTTCATGGAGAAAGGCAAAACTCTCATGAGGCAAACAGCGGCTTATGCGCTTATCGGCGCGACACTTGTATTCTCCAGTGCCTGTGGAAAGGAAAGCAAAGGACAGGAAGAGGATGCGGAAGCCACCGAACAGGTTGAAGATGACGGAGGCATAGAAGCCGATGCAGATATAAATGCCGAAATGGCTGAAGAGGCGCCGGAAATCATAAATGAGGAAGCCAATTGGGACAGCATGCCAGACGAAGATGATGTTAGCGTAGAAATTATTGATGACGGAACAGAAGAAGGCGATGCAGAGGAAGAGATAATCACGCCGCTTAACTGCCCGACGCCTGTGGAGCATGCAACCCCAGCCCTTAATCCCCTGTTCGAAACCAGCCAGACTACGAATATTATGGTCAGCGGCGTGTCGATAAGCGGGGACTTTGAGACGCACCTGAGCATGAACCCGGATTGCCCATACAAGCAGTGCGAAAGCGATGATAACAGCGCGTATTACTTTGTCTGCGCAGGGGAGGATACGGTGAATATCGAGGGCCAGTATTATACGACCATGGACAACGTGAGCGCAAGGCTCGAACCGGTTTCGGAAGAAACGGAAATATGCCCACCCGCAGAAGCAAACTATCCCGCCATGGTTTACAGGGGAAGCGCACTGGAAGCAATAAGAAACGTAACCTATGATTTCAGCGGAGGAGTACGCGCCGAATCCATAGCCGGATTTTCGATAAGAGAACCCGAGGGGCTACATTTCGAAATAAGAGGAGTCATCCATGATGGGCTGGACCTTTCGTTCACGCCGCCCTCAACCGGCACTTACCTGGCTTATTTCAAGAAAGATTACGCCCCTGTAACTTTCGACGTGCGGGCGCTTGACGGAAAGGGAAACGAGAGGATTGACAGCTATATCGAGGCCATCACGGATGGAAATTCGGGGGGATTGTACATCATGTCATTTGATTCCGGCCAAAGGATAAGCTATGAATTATCTGTTCGGAGCGAGTACAATCCCGGAAAACTCTGCGTCAGGTGTGCCGGAGGGCCGGCACTGGTAGTAAAGGAGATACCTCTTCTGGTCGGCTGCGTAAGGGAAAACGCCTGCGGGTGCCTCGGGGAACCTACGGATGTGAGATTCGATACTACGGCGATCCGTGTTTCACCGGCGGCCATGGCGGCTTCGCTTACGATAACCGCAGGCATGAATGTGCCGACAGTTACGAACCGGGCTGACAATCCCGAGATAAGCATCGAAGTTGCCTATGCCGCGCCGAGCGGCAGTGGCGGGATAACGATAACAATCGAGGGAAACGTAGTCGTATCCGGGCGGGAGCACGTCTGCAGCGGTGCCGACCCGTATTACGTTTATTATGACCCGAGTATACATCTCTTCGACCCGGCAAATGCGTCATACGTCGGCCCGTCAGGCCCGGATACGGACACGACCTGCACATGCGACTTTGGCGGATAAAAAAGCATTACAAAGACAAGTTTGTAAGTCCCCGGTAAAGCAGGTATGCTCCGAACACAAGGAAAATCACCGCGACAGGGTACCTGCCGTATTTTTCCAGGAAGACCCCGATGGGCTTCAGGACCCTCTCCGCCCTCTCCTGCATTGTAATATATACTAAAATAGGCAGAAGGGACGGCAGAACGAAGAATAAGCCGCCAAGCAAATCCAGGAGGAGCTGGGCTGCAAAAGCCGTGCCGGCCTGGAAAATTTCTTTTACTTCCGTGAAATATAAGAGTACCGCATCAAAATTCGTTATGTTCAGGATGAAGCCAACCACGAACCATTTCACCAGGCGGGGCGATTGCGCCTTCTCTTCCGCTATGATTTCATGCGGTTTCTTTTCGCGCCTTGCAACTAACGAAGAGAGGGCAAACAGCAGGAACATAGTGCCAAGCAGGATGTCGAAGTATCTCAGTCCACTGGTGAATCCAGCGCCAAGATTCAGGACGTCGCCGCCGATTGCCCAGCCCGCAATGGATATTATCAATGCGGTGAGCACCGCTCCGCCGAGGCATGCCAGCGCACGCTGCTTCGGATAATGCTTTCCTGCAAGAAGGGAGATTATGACGCCGAATATGACCGGCGAGACGGTAGAGCCGATTCCGAGCACGATTACCTTGAGAAGCAAGTCGAACATGACATGGAATTCCAGCGAATATATAAAAAGAATATGCTTTGACAAATCGATTTATGGGAATATCGTCTGTGATTTATGCCAAAAAAAGAAATCAGAGGAAATCGTAATTCGATAATTTTGAAATGAACGGATGATTTTTAATGCTTGACTGGGTCGTCTAGTCATGTCAACGAAGTACATAGAAGTCGGGACTATCATAGTTGCTCTGATTATACTCTGGTTACTGCTTGTGTTCATCCAGAATCCGATTGCGCTGATCATCAACTCGATCATAGCGATTGTCATCATGTTCCTCCTCAACGCCATCTTCGGCCTGGGGATTCCGATCAACATAATTACCATTCTGATAGTGGCTATCGGCGGCATTGTCGGCCTTCTGTTGATAATCATATTGAGATTGATGAAAATAGCATTCGTATGAGGTGTACATTATGATTGGTGGATTAGTGGGATTATTAATCGCGCTTTTGATAGTCTACCTGATATTTAGGTTCCTGAAGAACCCCATATATATAATAGCGAACTCGATCGCGGGCATTATCATATTCGTTATCCTGAACTTCTTCTTCGGGCTTGGCATACCGATTAATATCTTTTCAGTCGGGATTGTTGCGGTCGGCGGCATACTCGGCGTCCTGCTGGTTCTGCTTATCCATTTCCTAGGACTTGGATTCTGAGGATGGATAAAAAAATTGCTCCTGCCGGGATTGACAGCTTGCTGGCGAGTTTGGCTGCCAGGCCAAGCATTTGAACCCGAGTTTACGGAGTTCCCTGAAACCTGAGAAAATACTCAGGCCTTTTTCCAGGGTTTTTGGCATCAGAATAAACAAAGCCAAAAAGCCTTGAGAGTCCGTTGTCCTTGACCGGTCTAGACTACAGGAGCTAGAAGAGAAGATAAGAAAGAAAAAGATTTAAAAGAGATTACGCCTTCTTCGCCTTGATCTCCTTGTTCTTCGGCCTGAGATACGGAGAGCCGCATTTCCTGCATTTCTCGGCATTCCTCTTGTTCCTTGTCTTGCATCTCCTGCATATCGAAACCGCGGCTATCGTTGCATCTGCTTCAGGAAATTTTCCCATTATAACTCACCGTGTGTGCTCAGCATATTTGAATGGATATTCTTTAAAAGGGGCTACCTTCTCTTCGCTTTTCTCGATTTCTCCTCTTCTTCTGGAGCCTCCTCTTCCGCAGGCTCTTCTTCCGTTTCTTCCTTCGGTTTCTTTACAACGGCTCTCTTCTTCACTTCCTCTTCGATTTCCTTCTGCTTCTTTACCTCTTTTTCCATGTCATCCTCAAACCTGCTCTTTCCGAAATAGTAGCCGCTGAGGAACATGACTATGGATATCAGTATCACCGCAATCGGAAATCCGAGATAGAGCACCGGAAGAACACCTGTGGCGAAATGGTCCCTGAACGCGATGAACTCCTCAGGAACGACGATTCCGCATCTGGAAATCGTGTTGACGTTGTTGACCGAAACGAAATTGATGACTCCCTGCCCAAGATTGTTCAGGTAGGAAATCGCAAAATAAAGTCCGCCGATGACCAGCACCGCGCCGATAACGGCCAGCACCAGACTTACAAATTTGTTCTTATACACCATACCACCCTGGTATTACTGCGGCAAAAAGCAATAAAAAGGTTTTGGGAAAAAAACGTTGGGAAAACGAGGGCGAATCGAATATTAAAAAGACAGATTCTGACACAGCTTTTTTAAACGGTTTTATATAATATGGCATTTATGGGGGAGATTGAGGAAATCGAGGCGATAGAAGACATACATTGCGATTACAAGGCAACCCGGGCGCTCAGGCTTGCGGAGTCCTTTCTGAAAGAAGGGCGGGAGAATGACGCAAGTGCATTGCTTGAGCACGGCAACGGGCACATCAGAAACGGCGCCGCAGAAGCCATGGCGCGGCATTACGCTGAAAATGAAAGATGGGACGGGATAAGGGAATTGCTGCAGAGCGATGATAACGATATCTGGAGGGGTTCGTACTGGGCGTTCAACGATTTCATAACCAAGTGCGAATCTGCCGGCAAGCTCCGCAGCCTCCAGAAAACGATAGAAAACCTGCTCGAGGACTCGAAGTCCAGGCCGTTGAGCGTACAGGCGCAGTATGACGGGATTTTCGAGCTCGTAAGGGATATAGACAACAGGATGGATTTCCTGTATAAGAACGGCAGGATTTCCAGCCTTGAATGGAACAGACCAAGAATTCCAGCAAAAATGAAAACGGCAGAGATGCCGAAGAAGAATAAATTGACGCGTTGATTTTTGCCGATTACCTTTTCTTTTTCGGCTTCGCTTTCTTTGCAGGTGCTTTCTTTGGAGGGGTTTTCGCCTTGGGCATGGCTTTTGCCTTCGGCTTTTCCTTTCTCGCCTCCGGAGCCGGCTTCGTTTTTTTCTTTGCCTTGCCCCGTTTCACAGACGTGCTCCTTTCAGGCATCCCAACTTTTGCCGGGGCGCTTTCGCCTAGCTTTCTTATGAGGCTCCTCACCAGTTCCTCGCCTTTTTCAGACATCTGAATCACCAAGAAGACGGATTTTATAAGAAGGGGAACCTTTAAATAAATGTCATTATTAAAATAAACCCTGCCAAACGTATACTTTAGAGAGGTGTATTTGTGGTAACTGCATATGACGTAGAAACAAACAGGCTCATAGCCAAGGTGGCTGAAAGGCTGAAGGATGCGAAGATCGCGAAACCGGCATTCGTAGGGCTGGTGAAGAGCGGTGCACATTGCTCGAGGCCTCCGGAACAGGATGATTTCTGGTACGCCAGGTGCGCTTCTATTCTCTGGCAGGCATACGCCAGGACCAAGGTCGGCACCGGAAGGCTGAGAAGGCACTACGGCGGAAGGAAGAGAAGGGGCGTAAGGCCCGAAAGGCAAATGCGTGCGGGAGGCTCCACCATAAGGAAGGCGATGCAGGAGCTCGAAAAGGCAGGATTCATGGCAAAGGAGAAGGTCGGGCGAAGCCTCACGGCAAAAGGAAGGAAGCTTCTCGACAATGCTGCAAAAGAGGTAAGCGGCTGATGGCTGAAGAGGATGCGGAAGAGCTAAGGAAAAGAAGGAGTGAAGAGCAGAAAAAAAGGATGGACGCCGCAAAGGCCGAAGAACAGCTGAAAGCGGCCCTGAGAATCGCGCTCGATGAAGCGGCGTATGAACGGATGATGAACGTAAGCTACGCGAACAAGGAATTCTACCTTGCAGTCGCGCAGCGCGCGCTTGCTGCTTTCAGGCAGGTGCGGAGAAAAATAACGGATGGGGAAATCGTTTTTCTCATCCAGTCGCTGAAAAGCAAGACGGAACACGAAGCAAGGATAACGTTTCACAAAAAATGATGCTTCATAAGCAAAAGGTGTTTTTATGGGCAAAAAAGGACTGAACAAGAAGAAAAGGCTCGCGAAGGCAATCAGGAAGAACAAGAGGATGCCTCCGTTCATTTTCCTAAAGACGAACAGGAGAGTAACCACCAACAGGTACAGGAGGGAGTGGAGGACGGACAAGCTCCACATAACAGACGAGGAATGATCTTATGGCTGAAAAACTGGAAAGGATCTATACTGTTCCGCTCGGCAAGGCATACCAATACGTGAGGACGAAGAGGACAAGGAGGGCGGTCAAGCTGCTCAGGGCATTTATAGTGCGGCATATGAAGGCCGACGAGGAGGACATAAAGCTCAGCATTGCGCTCAACAACAGCCTGTGGAAAAGGAGCATACAGAAACCCCCGAGAAGGGTGAAGATAAGAGTGATAAAGGAGGACGGGAGGGTAAAAGCTTATCTTGCCGACGAGAAGATAGAAGAGCCGAAGAAGGAAGCGCCCAAAAAAGAGGAGAAGCCCAAGGAAGCGCCGAAAGAGAAGCCGGAAGAAAAGAAGAAGGAAGCGCTCAAGAGGGAGGAGATTGTGAAGGAAGAGGCGGCGCTTATGCAGAAAGAGGCGCATAAGGCGATTACGGAAGAGAAGGCAAAGACAGAGGATGCTGCACGGAAAACGATGGAGCACGACAAGAATGTGTGAGCAAGATGAGGAAGTGCGATTATTTCGGCAATCCGTGGATTGGCATGTTCGTCAAAACGAATGACGAAATTACGCTGCTTCCAGTGGACAGCCTGAAAAAATTCGAGGATAAGATGGCGTTCCTCGGAACGAAAATAGCCAAGGCCAGCATAGGCGAATCGAATCTCATAGGGGTATATGCGGCGATGAACAAAAAGGGGATAATACTGCCGAACATAGCTACCGAAGAGGAATGCGCCGCGATCAGGAGACTCGGCATCAATGCCTATAAATCCGGGGACAAGCATAATGCAAACGGAAACAACATATGCGTGAATGACAAGGGCGGGATAATCAACGTGCATATTTCGAAAGGGGAGAGGGCGAAGATGGAGGATGCGCTCGGGGTGGAACTGGTTCCGATTAAGATTGCCGGCTACAGCACGGTCGGAAGCGCCTGCATCGCCACGAATAAAGGCTTTCTCACCCACTACAGGGCAGACGACGACGAGGTAAAGGCACTGGAAGATGCGCTGAAGGTGAAGGGAAACCGGGGAACCGTCAATATGGGCGTGGGTTTTGTCGCTTACGGCACGGTGGCGAACATCAAGGGTTATGTCACCGGTGAAAAAAGCACGGCTTACGAGCTCGGAAGGGTTGTCGAAGCATTGGGATTTATTGATCAAGAGGGGATTGTATGA
>JACCLJ010000115.1 GCA_013425425.1 Microcaldota archaeon | reverse complement strand
CGACTATCCTCGCGCCCGCCTGTATGACCGCTACGGGCATTATCTTCTCGTATTCGTATTTTTCTTCGATAGACAAATCGCGGTATTCCAGTTGTACCGGCATGAGAAGATATTCGTAAACTTCATAGCCAAACCTGCCGGTCAAAACCACAAGCGAAGTGCCGAGGTCCGCCAGTTTTTGCCTGCCCGGATTATCCTCTTTCAGGAGACCCTGCAGCGTCGCCTCCATAAGCTCGAGAACTGCGGTTTTGTATCTTTCCCCGTCCGCACCAAGCAGGAGGTCGAGCTGGCCGAGAGTCTTCAGCACGCTCTCTGCTCTTTCGCCATCGCCATTTGCAAGCTCTTCGAGCACTATGGTTTTGACTACCGTGGCTTTTTCCATATTATATATTGTGTCAAAGGATGTATTTAAATGTTTCTATTGGCGGTGCAAGAGGGCTTCGGGGGTGGCTTTAAATACCTTTTTCCGGAGTTTTCTGCATGGCAGGCAAAAAAATTGGCAAAAAAAGAGAAGGGGAAGCGACAACAGGAAGCTGCAGCGTTGCAAGGGCGATACTGATAGCGGCACTTCTGACGATTATAGGGTATGTAATCCATACGGTCGAGGCGATACTGACGATGAATTATTACATCGACCCGGCCTATTTCGGCGTATGGAGCAGGGTGATGATGCCGGCTGCAGGGCCGCCGCCGATGGAATTCACTTATCTTTCGCTGGCGTTCGGTTTCGCAGTCGCGCTGATTTATATCTGGGCTTACAAGGTGGTGCAGCCTGCCCTCGAGGGAGCGGATGGCTGGGTGAAAAGAGGCCTCTTATTTGGCGCTCTGCTGTTCCTTTTGGGCGTAGTGCCGGGAAGCCTCAGCCTTTATCTGCTGATTAACCTGCCTGCGGCGATTATAGGCTGGTGGGCGCTCAGCGGGCTTCTCATCGCTTTCGTAGACGGAGTTCTGATAGCAAAGTTCTGCTAGTGGACGATGTGGTAAAAAGAGGCAGTTGATTTTAAAACATTTCAGAATAATATAACCAACATGCAACGGCAGGATGACAGAAACCAACCGCCCAGGGGACTTCCCAAACCGCCAGCGCTTCCGAAGCCGGCGGAAGAGAGGAGCATGCCCACACCGGGAAAACGGGCAGGGCCGCCCCCTCTGCCTCCGGCGAGCAGGAAAACGGATTACCTGGAGATAGATGTCAGCATTGAAATTCCCGAAGCCGCAATGCCGCCGCCCTTGAGAGTCCAGGATGCCGCGCTTGAAGCGAATATAGCGAAGCTCTTCAGGCACCTTATCAGCAAGGATGCCGTGTTGGGCGCTGTTTTTACGGATTTGACGCCTTATGTGGACGCCAAGCAGAACGTCCTCATCAGCGGAAAGGCAGTTGGAAAACTATTTATCGAGGAAGGGCGCCCCCGCGCAAGGATATATCTGGACAGGATATGGCCGCATGCAGATATGGCAGAAAAAGTGAGGATGTTCACGAATAGCATCGCATTTGTCCTTTCTTCGGCTTCAAAATGCAAATTCTTAGTTGTGGATGAGAAGAGCTTCAAGCTTGCATATGCCAACAGCGAAGACGGGCCTGCCATAATGCAGATATAAGGCTGATCGGATCAGCTCCTGAAATCGAGGGTCCGCAATTTTCCGGTTTTCAATTCGTATACCGGAACGAGCGCAGGCGTCGGAACATGGCCCTGCTTTATCTGGTATTCCGTCCTGCTCTGGAACGTTCCGGAATTTATTACAAGGGTGCTGCGGTACTGTGCATAGCCGTTTTTGTGGATATGGCCGCAATGCACCACGTCAGGCGGCTCCTCCACGACCATGTAATCGATATCCTCCGGGATTATCAGGTTGCCTCCGTAGACCGGGGAAAGGTGCCTTCTCTTGAGGAATTCCACCGCGACTTTTTCCGGATGCATGTATGACATGCCGGGAATGCTCGCTATCATGGAATCTATGGACGTCCCGTGGTAAACCAGGTGCTTCATCCCCTCTATCGAAGCCATTGACGGGCTTCCTATTTTCGTAACGTCCGATTTTATGCAGTCGTCCCCTATCGCAGGCATCGGGTCGCCCCGCCTGACCGCGTCATGGTTTCCGGGGCCGACGATGATTTCAACGTAATCCGGCAGGTTGGAAACGAAATCGTCGAACATTCCATACTGCTTGTAAACGTCCTTCACAACGAGCTCCCGTTCCTGGTTGGGATAGATGCCTATGCCATCTACGATATCCCCGGCTATTATCACATATTTCACCTTGCCTGCGAGCTCCTTCGTTTCTCCCTCGCCGCAAAGCCACTTTACGAACAAATCGAGATGCTCCTTCATGAAATTGTTGCTCCCGAAATGCAGGTCCGAAAGATAAGCCACCGCAACGTCCCTCTCGGCAAGCTTTTTCTCCTTCACCACCGGCGTGTCGGGCCAGTCCACCTCTTCCGCTATCATGTATGGCTCGAGAATCTTTCCCGTGAGCGCGACAACATCGTCCAGTATTATCCCCCTGGACTTGTCCATCAGCTTTTCCCTTCCTCCCGTTTGGGAAAAGACCACCTTAAACGTCCCGGTAAGGTCCTCGACTTCGAAAAGGGTATTCCCTTTCTTCGTTTCGCGCTTTTCGGTTATCATGACCAGGACGCGCACCCTATCGCCCACGTGTTTTTTCGCATCCTCGAGCGTTACGGTAGGCACGTTGCTGTGCGACTGCCTAAGAAGCCTGGAGAGCCGCTCGAACCTGTTCCTGAAGTAGTTGACGAAATTGTCCAGCTCGCCGCGCGTCCTGGATTTTCCGGTGACGTCCAGGTTGTGCATTATTTTCAAATCAGCGCCGTATTCTTTTGCCTGCGGCCGGAAAGCGGATGGGGGCCTGAATTCCGCCGCTTCGGCATCCGGGTTTTTTTCCGAGAGAACGCCTTCGACATCCGCCCGGCTTATGAAGAGTTTTCCCAGCGAGAGCAGCCGTTCATAAACGCTTTCATCCCCGGTTTTTGCAAGCAGCTCCTCTGCATCAACGGAAACGCGTATCCCTTTTTCCACAAGTTTATCGAGCATCGGACCATGCCACTATCTCTTTTTTACGGATTCGAGCGCGCCCATAACCGCCCATACCTGGGTCCTTGCATGCGAGGGCATGTTTATGTCGTCGCTTATCGACTCTATCAGGTATACGGCAGCGCTCACCTTGACCGTCAGGTCGTCCTCGCCCTCGAGCCTGTTCTTCGCCTCGTTTATGGCTCTCCTTACGTTCTTGGGTATCGTGGTATCGGCAAGAAGGCCTTCCATCATGCCGTGAATCTCCCTGATTTCTTTTTCAACCGCCATCACACCACCTCTCAAAACCCGAAACCGGGAACCGAAAACATAATACGGGCCTGGCGAGATTTGAACTCGCGACCGTCAGCTCTCTTCATAATTTTGTGAACATGCAGACACACAAATGTTTAGAAGGCTGCTGCGCTATCCATTTCAGGAAGCGAAGCGTACTGAAAAATGTGAAGAACGCTCCACATCTGGCTGCGCCACAGGCCCGTTAATCTCTATTGGATTTTGCAAACACAATTTAAAAATGGTTTGCCGGCGGGCGCCTATCTTCCCTTGGCCCCTTCCCTCACTGCAGCCACCATGCTCCTTATGTGCTCAACCTGGGAGCTTTTTTCCAGCGCGGTGCCGACCTGTATTATGTCCGCGCCCGCCTTTATCACGGCCTTTGCCTCTTCAGGCGTCCGTATGCCCCCTGCCGCAATATAGGGAATGTCTATTGCCGAACGTACCGCGCTTATCATTT
>JACCLJ010000103.1 GCA_013425425.1 Microcaldota archaeon | reverse complement strand
TTCCTTTTCGACAACCGGCGCGGCTTCTGCTGCTGCTTCCTTCCATTTTTCCGGGTCCCGCGTTGCTATGGCAACCCGGGCGTCGTCATAAACACCCTTGGGAAGCTCAACGCCCTTCTCTATAGCAGAGGTGAGAACCATCGTGGCGGCAGCAGCAGTTCCCTGTTTGTCGCCGTAAAATAAGTCATTCTTCTTGGCATTCCAGTCGATGCTTTCCTGCAGATACCCGCCCATCTTATTTTTGTAAACCTCCATATCGGTATCCAAGACAGTCATTCTCGCTTTCAGCTCGATGGCCTTGTTTTTGTCCTTCATTGTTTCGAGTTCGGCATCAACAATTATGCGCTCCTCGACCTTCAATTTCTCATACCATTTGTCTAGTCCTTCGAGTGCTTCCGGTTTGCGCACCCCTTCGTATTCGGGCATATCCGGCGGTTTGGGTTGCTGGGGCTCTTTGTACGGTCCTTCATTTATCATATTAAAGAGAAACTTCTGTTCGGGCGTTTTTGCAAGTTCTTTCCCCCCCTCGCTGCCAAGCATCGCCTTTGCGATGCCGTCCTCTCCGCCTCCGATTCCGGCATAAGCCACCGCTTTAGCCAGCTGGCCGGCTACTTCCGCTTTGTAATCCTGCTTGAGAACCTCTCCTGCAACCTTCTCCATCGTGTAGCTGTATTTTGAGTAGTTTGCGGATGCCTGCGCGGCGGCCCCGGTCATCTCCGTTGCAAGCATCTTTGCATCCTTGTATACTTTTTCAGCAGCCTTTAATGCATCTTTCTTCTGTTCGCCGCTCAGGCCCAGCGTATCAACCTTTTCTTCGACCCTCCTCATTGCTTCCTCCTTTTTCAGCGTCACGAGTTCGACACCCAGTTTCAACAGCTCGTTTGCGCCGGCGGTCTGCGCTTCGGTGGGTTTCTCGACCTTCTGTGGAATAAGCGCCTGTCCTTCACTCGCTATGCGTTCTGTGGCTTTGTAATTGAAGTGCCCCTTTATTTCATCACTGGTCGCACCTGCGGACGGCGGGCTGCTGACTATCATCGCCATCGCATTATCGGTGATTTTGTTGCGTTTCTGGAAACCTTCGCTTTCTTTGTCCAATCTGTCATCGAGAGCATCGACCCTCTTCTCAAATCCCTTGTCGGTTTTGTAATATGCGTGCATGGCTGCATTCTTCAGCACTTCGTTCACAGAAGCGGCTGCGGCGTCAACGCCGTATTGTCCGCCTGCGAGGTCTTTGGTCAGGGCTGCTATAGTCGCCTCTTTTCCCATCTGGGTGCCGGCGAAGTTTTTTGCAAGTATTTCCGCCGATACTCCCCTGTTTTCAAACTTATGCGCAAACGCATGGGCTTCCTTATACTCGTTTGTGCCTCCCTTCAGCTGCTCTCCGTATGCGATTTCCATCAGCTTAAGTTTGTAATCGCCGGGCATCTTCTCCGGTGCGACAATCTTGTAAGTTGCCGCAACCGCCTGCCCGCCGCTTCCCTGTTTGAACGTTATCCCCGAGAGCATTATCTCGCTGATTTTGCCGTCCTTGTACCCTCCGCTGTACGTTCTCTCCTCAACATAACCCTTTTTTGAAACCGTTTCCGTTGCACTAAGCTCGCCGTTTTTAAGCGCTTCCTTGTCGATTCTTATTGTCGTAACCGTTACCGGTCCTTTGACCTCCATCTCTTTGGTTTTTTCATTGAATTCGGTTTTTCCTGAAGTCTTTTCTATCTGGTAATAACTTTTTCCATCGATTTTTATCTCAGTGACTTCCCCCGCTTTGATTGCCTTTTCAAGTTTGTTGCCAAGTTTCTGCATATCCGCCTTCGCCATGTCTTTTGCCACCAGTGACGATGCGAGCGCCGTCCTGTCCTTGTCTATGGTGAAATTCATCATTTTCTCTGCGAGCTTTCCGCCGCCCAGCAGTGAAAGGAAAGAGCTTCCAAGCAGGGTCCCTCCCGTCTTCACCAGGGCTTCACCGACGCCTTTCCAATAGCCCTTCCCCACGCCGCCTCCGAGACCGAGTTCTTGTCTTCCAGACGAAGTAACAAACTTCATCTGGGTCTGAAATGCCTCTTTTGATTTTTTGGCTGCACCCTTCGCCCCCCTTATCACGTCTACGAGCCCCTTTTGTCCTCCTGCCTCTATTATTTCGCCCCCTTTCCCCCTTATCGCACCGCCGCCTCCCTTAATCATGCCGTAGGCGCCTAGCGTCAATGCCTGCTTCCAGCCTGAGGGTTTTACTCCCGCAGCCCAGCCTGCCTTTGCAACTTCCTTTCCTGTCTTGCCTGCCGCTTTCGCTTCCGCCCTCGCAGTCTTTATCTGTTTTACCTCACTTTTTGCGCTCGAAATGCTCGACGCGACTTGCCTCACGCTTATGCTCACTCCGCGTCCAGTCGGCGTATATCTTATGTGCTTGCCCACGCGCGGAGAGCCGAGCGAGAATGCGGCAAACGGGTTCCGTCCCGTATAATAAAGCGCGCCTCCAAGCAGCGCGAATATGAGTATGAGCGGAAGGCAGAAAGCAGGAGTGACATCCTTCGGAGGAGGAGGCGGGCTATGTGTTATGCTGACCGAAGTCGGCAGGAACGGCTGGCGGTTCAGTTCGCCATCTGACAATGCCGTCACTCCATGTGCAAGCGGCACATCCGAAGGTTCCGCTATGGTCGGGGGTATCTCGATTGCCGCATTCGCTATGCATTCATCAAACCCGCACGGATATCCGGGGTCTTCGGAGTGGCAGAACGGGCAGTACACCACCTTGAAAGTGTATGCTATCTGGTCCGCCTCTGCAATCGCCGCATATTCCGAGAAATCGAACGATGCCCGGCCGTTCTCATCGGTATACATCCTCAGCAGTTCCTTTTCTCCCTCTCCGGGAACCACATATACGAACAGCATGGTTTTATCGATGGGAGTCCTGGGCGGGGCATTGCTGAAGTTTTCATAATAGAGATAAACGCTTATCACGTGGTTCGCTTCGTCCATCGTGGGAAGGATATTCGATTGCGGGCTGTCTTTTATCAGTTCGCATATTATGCAAGTCTCTCCGTCAGCGGCATAAGCGACAAAAGAAGCTAAAATCAACAGCAGACAAGCCAATATCGCCCTGGTGTTCATGGATTCCTTTTCCTTTAGTAAATTTATAAATATGTTACTCCAAATTAGGGTATGCGCTTAATGCAGGTTGCACTCACAATTTTACTGCTTTTCGGCATCGCATCTGCCGCGCCCCTTGACCTCATGCCCATCGTACCCGCAATTGCGCTAGTCGTCGCAATCTTTCTTGCCATAATGTTCGCGTTCTCGGGCATGCTTTCAAGCCCGACGATGGCAGCATGGACAAAGAGCGAGCTCAGGGAGCTTGTCGCCGGCGTGCTCCTCGTCCTTATAATCTACAGCCTTTTCGTGACCTCCCGCGGTGTCAGCTCCGCCCTTACGGGCCAGGAGGATTACATCGGCACGTCCGTAAGCGTAATAGACAACATGATAAACAACGAAACCGGAGGATATGATACCGCCTTCAAGTACGTCATAAAGGCGGCAACGAAGATAAGGATAGGCGCAAGCTATTCCCCTTACCTGACCATTCCCATATGGTATTTTTCGCTGATGTATTCGACATCACCGCTTTCAGGAGTGTCCATAATGCTTACTGCCCTGGGTTCGGCCACGCAGGGCCTGACCAACGTGATATTCATCTATGAAAGCCTGCGGCTTCTCATAATGTTTTTCGATGCCACGGTGCCCAGCATCATTCTTCCGCTTGCATTCGCAGTGCGCCTCATCCCGTTTACCCGCAAAACAGGCAATACCCTCATCGCCGTGGCTCTCGCTGCGATAGTGCTTCTTCCCTTCTCCGTAATACTGGCGGGCGAGGTCAACAAGCTAATCGAGTACCCCGATGTCACCATACATAATATCAGCAGGCTCGATGCGCATCCGTTCGCCATGGAGGCAAGCAGCATCTTCTGTGGCATAAAGCCGCTTCGTTTCATACTTACGCTTACCGATTATGGATTTGCCGCGCTTGTCTGCCTCCCCCTGCTTTTGGTCCCGATAGTCGGAGCCGGCCTTTTTGCCGCGTGCTATCCTCTCGTATCCGAGGTCGTCTATCCGATAATAATGCTGGTGGTCAAGCTAGTGCAGCTTATCCTGTCCGTCATATGGATAGCATGGGCGGAAATCGAAATCGGCACCACCGGGGGTTTCGGAGGCAGCGGATGGCCGGGCAAGGTTTTCGACATCATAATGCCCTTCCTGCAGAATGTCAACAACGTCGTGCTGGTCGGCTATCTTGACTTCATTCTGATAGCCATCATAACCATATCCGGTGCGAGGGCAATCTCGACCGCCCTTGGAGGCGAATGGTATCTTGCTGGTGTGGAGAGATTGATATGAGGCTTGCATTAGTGCTTTCGTTGCTGCTTCTCTTCCCGTTCTCCCACGCCCTGAGTTGCATAGACAACGCAACCGACATAATATTTTCCGAGCAGGGAACGCTTATCCTAGGAGTGCTCGCATTTACCATGGTCATCATAGCGGTTGCCTATATTCTCGGCTCTTTTACCAGCAATCCTTCCTTCACGGTATTCGCAAAGGACGAGATATACCATCTGGGCTTCTCAGTAGCGCTCCTCGTCGGCTTCAGCGCAATCCTGCTTTTCTCATGCAGCGCGGTCGATATGTTCTACAAGACGACTTTCGAGAATCTCGGCGTAACCAGCATCTGCTACGATTCCGGCGCCGACATGTCCGATGTTTCCGTGTGCTATCTTGACGGCGCGAAGGGAGATGCGGAAAGGATATCGGAGATGTACATCGATGAATACATAAATTACCTGATGCATTCCGCATTCTCGGTCACGATTTCCATACCGCTCATGAACAGCTACACCTCTGCGGCCGGAGCGTGGAGGCGCGTTGTCGCAAACCAGTATGACAGCGTCCTGAATATGTTCGTATTCCCGGCGCTCATAAGCCTGAATATGCAGGAACTCTTCCTCGGTTTCGTAAGCGCGAACATAATCAAGTGGCTGCTGCCCATAGCCCTGCTGCTCAGGATTTTCATACCCACGAGGCAGATGGGAAACATGCTTATCGCGCTTTCCATAGGGCTCTACATCATAGTGCCATTCATATACACGTTCAACCTCGCGATGTACGATTTGGTTGGCAGCGGCGACTGCCTCGAATATAGTGCTGCAATAACGGACAATTATTTCGGAAACTGCCAGGACCAGGGCAGCTTCTGGGATGTCGCAAGGCTGATTCCGCAGGCATTCTTCCTTCCTAACCTTACGATTGCGCTGCTGATAACATTCCTGACTGGATTGAACAAGGCGTTGAGGGTGATCGGATGAAAGTGAAGGGCATTTACATCGCGGCATTCGCCTTCATAATCCTCGCAGCCATCTCCTTCGCGCAGCAGAATACGACCGCGCTCATCCAGGAGACCACGGGCGCGGCTTCGCTCGAGATAGTGAAGAGCTGGCAGCTCCTTGCGGTCTTCGCCCTTGTGATATCGTCCGTAATCGTCGCGCTCGCTTACGGCCTGGCGCTTGGTTTCGAGATGCCAGAGCTCAAGGCATGGGCCAGTACCGAGCTCAACCAGATATTCGCGAATGCGGTGCTTGTACTCATACTTTTCGTGACAATCGGATTCCTTGATACGATAGTCGCCCTGATGGTGAACACCGCCGCGCCGGGGGGCCTGCAGTGCAGCGTGGGCCAGAATTGCCTTGAGAAGGTTTCGGTGGCGTACCTCTCCGATTACATTTCGGCTGCAGAAGACGGTGCAAAAGACGTCGTCAAGAACAACATGAAGGCAAGCGCATGGGTGGGGCGGGGCATCGGCATCTATGCGACATCGATAAAACTGGGCCAGATCGGAATAAGCATGCCGCTTGCCGCCAATTACATACTTGATGTTGACCGGTATCATATAGTATTTGAATACTATATGGGGCTCCTTTCCTCGCTCTATTCCCAGAAGTTCTTCGTTGAGCAGTTCTGCTTCAAGGTGGCGCCGGTCATCCTTGCGCTGGGCATCGTGGCAAGGGCGTTCTTCTTCTCCAGAAAAACGGGAGGCCTGCTTATCGCAATTGCGGTGGGCATGATGTTCTTTTTCCCGGCGATGTACCTTTTCGACTGGATGACCCTCGACATGATACTCGCAGGGGACAATGCCATAGTCGGCGAGGACCTGGGCTGCCCCGCCGAATGCATGGCGTCTTCGCCGATAGCATACTATGGCGATACGCTGCTTGGCGATACCAGCGAGATTTACGATGCTTTCCATGATACGGAAGAAGAGAGCGAAATAGCAAGGCAGCTTGCGACGGGCGAGGTAGAAAGCGCAGTCGGGACAAACGGCAGCGCCGAGGGACAGGTGATTTATTCCTGCTACTACGGCGATATGCAGAACTGCCCCGCTGCATGCAGGGAGCTTCCCTACCCCGCATCAATCCCGCAATGCGCTGACCCGACAAACCAGAGCGCGTGCGCGCAGCTTCCTGCAAAATGCAAAGTCGTCCGTCTCGTGCCCGGCGGAACCGCCAAGCCCGAATATTCCGAATGCCCGCAGGAATGCAAGATAGTGCCGCCGTTAAATGGCGATTGCAGCGGATTCGGCCACTGCCTCGAGTCGCGCTTTGACTGCAGGGTCGCGAAAAAGAGCGATTTGAGCTGGAGGCCTACGCTGGACGAGCATATCGCCAAGGAGAAACGGAAGAAGTGCACTGAGTATGCAAGCGATTGTCCTGCGTCCCTTAATGCATTCGAGTCCTGCGTCTGGGTGATGCCGGACAGCGGCTCATGCGACACTCTCTGCCCCGGCTGCCCGTCATACTGCAGGATAAAGAACGGCAATGACGCGAACCGCGCATCGGATTGTTCCGAAGGCGAACGCGGCACGGCATGCGCATCATGTTCGGATACCTGCAAGCTTGACGCTGCAGATATAATCGCGCTGGACCCCGAGCCGCCGAACTGCACCGCATGCCCGGTTGAAAAAAGAATATCTGGCGCCGCGCTTCCCGTGGAGCTCACGACGGGAGATTGCTCTCTGGATGCATGCCCAGCGGATTACAGGCTTTTTACGCCGAAAAGCGCATGCGAGGAATGCCTGCTTACTCCGGAATCCTATCTTTACGATCCGCCCATAAACATGGAATGCTCGGATTTCTGCAAGCCGAAGGATAATACGCCGATGAAGGACCCGAGCGCATACACGAAGATAAACGAGGAGGGGCTTGTCGGGATGTCGGAGATACAGAACGTTTCGAAGCTGATGATACCCGCTTACCTTTTGCCTTTGTTCAACATAGTCGCCACACTCATATTCATAAGAACGTTTTCCGGAATGATCGGAGGGGACATCGAGATCCCGGGAATCTCGAAGATATTCTAGCGTGATGCCATGAAATTGAAAGCGTTGCTGTTTGCGCTGGCGCTGATGCCGCTTGCATTCGCGGCGTGGCAGTCAGTGGCAGCCATGGCGATAATGATTTCGGTTCTGATACTTGCAGCGCTTTATGCGGTCGCAATCGGAGTAGGGAGCGAGGAGCTGAAGGCGCTTTCAAAGGACGAATTCTACCAGCTGCTCGTCCTCGTGCTCATGATGGTCGTTCTGCTCGGGACGGACGGGATCCTTAACTCAATCTCCCAGAACAGCGCGCTTACGCAGGGCCAGCCGACATTGCAGGATGCGGCGATAGCAAGCCTTGCAGACACTCAGCAGGCGCTCTCCGATGATCTCGGGATAATCGCAAATTCGGACAGGGCGATTGCAAAGCAGGCCTCGCAGGCGGATTCCTGCACCCTCGCAGGCGGGGGATATTCAGTGAGCGCATGCGGCGGATTCACCATGCTCGGCACGCCCTTCTCCCTCGCCGGTTCGATAATCGGCTATGCGATTGCGGAGGTTGCATCCGTCAAGACGCTTGTCGACCTTTCGAAGCAATTCGCCCTGTCCCTGTTTCTACCCATCGGCATCATACTGAGGACATTCAAATTCAGCAGAGGAGCAGGCAGCTTCCTCATCGCATTCGGGATTTCCGCATTCCTGCTCGCTCCGGCGGGAATAATCTTCGTTGACATGCTGAACGAGCAGTTCCTTGCCAGCCCGTACGCGGCGGACTACGCCGGCGAGCCGAGCACCATATCGGCGGATTGCGAGCCGGGTGTTCCATGGGGCGGCCTTAACGAGAATAACGCAATAGGCGCCTATAAGGACCTTAAGGAAGACCTCAGGAAATACCTGATGATAGTACTGCTAAAGGCAACGCTAGGCCCAGTAGTCGCGCTCCTCCTCTTCATTGGAGGCTTGAGAGCGCTCATGTCCCTCTTCGGAACAGAGGTCGACGTGAGCATAATCGCGAGGTTCATATAATGGTTGCGGCAGCGGTGTGCAGCACGGAATTCATGGGATTCCTCACATCAGTTATATTCCCCCTCGCAGCCTATGCCGGAGTCGTTGCCGGCATAATCATCGCAGCCACATTCATGATAGGAGAGGCGACGAGAAACCCGAAGCTGACGGTGTGGGCTAAGACGGAAGTGCTGCAGCTTTTCATCTCCGTCATATCACTGGTGCTCCTCAGCTCGGTCATAGGGCTTTTCTGCACCCTTGACATGCCTGGCGTTGCGGAGCTTTTCGGCTTTAGCGGCTATAGCGGTCCGTCCTCCATGTTCGATGCCGCAGAAAACTACCTTACCGGAGCGGCACACTATTCGCACAATGCGCTTACGGTGGTCCGCTACCATCTAGAGGGATATACAGTTCTCGGCTACATGGGCGAGTTCATGTGTGACATGGCTACCGGCCCGATAGGATGGGGATGCTGGTTCGGATATTCGGGCACGAGCGGCCAGCCTTTCGGAGGATATGCAGCCATGGTCGCTGCGCTGAATACTATATTCAACGCGACGCTGATGTCATACCTTATGTCGCTCAACTACCTGATGATACTCATATACGTATACAAAGGCTTCGCGTTCTTCCTGTTTCCAATCGGCATATTCCTGCGCTCCATGCCGTACATGCGCGGCTTCGGCTCGCTGCTGATGTCGGTCGCAATATCGTTTATAATCGTCTACCCGTTTTTCCTTGCGGTCTTCGACATAATGGCTGACGATGCGCTCTTCAACCGTTCCGCATCCATGCCCTATCTTTCCGATCAATCACTGTCTGTATTCCTTAACGAGAACACTTATCCCGACCACAGCGCAGGCGTCGGGGCGAGCCTTGCCTCGGCATTCGACACGGATTACGTGAAGGACCATTTCTATTTCCAGATTCCGCCCGGAGAGAAAAGCGCCGAGGCGATAGCATTCGGCGGAATGGCCTTCCTTGCAGGGTTTTTCTTTCCATCGATAGCATTGCTTGCCGCAATCGCAACAACGATGTATCTTGCACGCCTTTATGGCGAGGAAGTGGATTTAAGCAGACTGATGCAGATGGTGTAAAAGATGAATTTACCCCTATTATCCATATATTCATTTTACGGCGAACATGGCGCAGCGTGGATTGGGACCTGGCTGCCCCTAACCATACTCGCAGTGATCATCGTATTCCTATTCTACAATGCGGTTCTCTTGCTTGCGCGCGCATTCGGAATGAAAGAAATCGAGCGCGAGGCGAAGTCGGAGATGTTCCAGGCGGCTGCAACCGCACTGATAGCGATATTCCTCATCGTTCTCGTGGATGGCGTGATGACGTTCGCCGGCAACCTCATCTACGGCGAGCTTTCATGCGGGGGCGGTCCCATGACCATAGATTCGCTCGACAACGCGATCGAAGCCATACGGATATGCAGGATACAGGAAAAAGCAGCCCAGATAGCCGACGTGCAGAAAACTCTTACGACGGGCTCGGAAACATGGGGGCTCTTCACCCTCCTTAACCTCGATATCAGCGTGATAGGGCTGACCATCTTCAAAGGAGGCTGGCTTTCGAATGTCTATCAGGATGCTGAAAGCAGGAGGATAATAAACAACCTTGCAACGACGCTGCTGGTATCGCTTAACGCCCAGTCTTTCCTGCTGCTTTACATAAAGGCGAACATGCTGAACATCTTCCTTCCATTGGGCTTATTGCTGCGCAGCTTCAAGTTCACGAGAGGCGTCGGCGCGTTGTTTATGAGCGTGGCGATAGGCCTCTATTTCATCTTCCCGGTCGTTTTCGTCCTTCTGGACCCCGGCTTTGTCGCGATGCCTCTTCCGGAATCCCCGCCGCCCACGCCGCAGCAGTACTGCTATCCGACCATGAGCTTTGCGACCACGATTTTCAGCACGATGCAGACTTCCGGCGCGGCAACGGGCATGTCCGCCCTTTCCATGGCAAACCTTGCAAGCGACCTTTCGAAGACTTACGTTTCGCTCATAATCCATCCGCTTGTTTCGCTCTTCATCACCCTCGTATTCATAAGGTACATAGCATCTGTTCTCGGCGGGGATACCTATGAGCTGGTAAAAATGGTTACAAAAGTGATATGATGCAACATGACATGAAAAAATTCATCCTGCTGTTTGCGCTGGCATTTGCGCTTGCCGCTTCCGGCTGCGTCAAGCCTGCAGCTAAGATAGGATGCTGCGCGAAGGCGAACATCACCGAAGGCTGCATGCTTCTCAACATGACTACGAGCGAGTTAAACGATTACACGGGCGCAACAAACGGGCCGTGCGACAGCAACGACACGGCGTACAACACAACCGGCTACTGCAACGTTACGATAGGCGATACGGATTATCTCGTTCCAATCTGCACCGATGCGGAGCTCAACGACTGCCTCAATCCGAACTGCACCGCGATGGTCTGCGGCGATTTCATGTTCCAGCCTAAGGTTGCGCCGGGCGTCATTGCAACCGAGGATGGGGAAGCCGAAGTGGAAGCCCCTCCGCAGTCCGAGCAAGAGGACGAGATGCTCGG
>JACCLJ010000089.1 GCA_013425425.1 Microcaldota archaeon | reverse complement strand
AAGGGAAAGAGCGCCGAGTACGGCGTAAGCGAGATAACGGTTGATAACGAAGATACGATACTGAAGGGCCTGCCTAAAAAGTTCAAGGCATGGGTTTCCCATTTCGACGAGGTGAAGAAAGCGCCGAAGGGGTTTGCGGTGCTTGCGCATTCCGGAACGTGCGGAGTCGAGGCGATGGCGCACCTGAAAAGGCCGGTTTTCGGGGTGCAGTTCCATCCGGAAGTGTGGCATACCGAACATGGCGAGCTGATATTGAAAAATTTCGCGGGGGTCCAGTGATGTGGAAGGATTTCAGGAAAACAAGGATAAAACTTCTCCAGAAGGCGATAGACGGGGAGAAGGTGGACGGGAAAATAATCCGCCTTTTGCAGAAGATAAACGGTAACCCGGACCTGGTTACCGTATCCTCATGCTTCGGAAGAATTGTCCTGCTTGAGTTCGACATCATGAAAACGAAAAAAACCGCCGAATACTACAAACAATGGCACAGGAGAGTCAATGCCGAGGAGGTAGAACTTGCCGTGGCCGGATACGGAGGCAGAAAGCCGCTTTGGTTCAAGGCGGAGCCATTCATACTGCATGTTGCCGCAAAGGACATGAAGGCGGCAATAGTTTTTCTTGCAAAAATGAGGAATGCCGGCGTGAAGCGTGGCGGGATACAGGGCGTCCAGAAAGACCGCACCACAGTGGAGGTCCAGGGGACGACGACGCTCGCTTTTCCTGCGGATATATTCGAAGGAAGCTGGGATGAGCTTGTTCTGGTCGCAAACAGGATGATGGAGCTGAATGAAAAACAGATACGGAAGCTCGAAAAGATAAACTGGTAGCAAAAAATAAACTGCGGAGCGTGCCTTGGGGCCCAAGCAACCCGCTCTCACGGACACGATGCATAATCAAACCGAAACCTCTCGGAGGGTTTGTTCCAAGCATCGAATCCATGCAGCCGGGTGAAGTGCTGAAAGCTTGCGGTTAACTATAAACCGGATGCCGTTACGTATCCCCTATACTAGCATGCGGTCCTTTGGAACAGCCGCAGAGGCTTAAAGCCCTCAAACAGATGGTGCCTATATCTAGGACTTTTCCCTACCACCTAGTTCCACTTGGATTGCCGAGCACACTCCGCAAATAAGCAGAGAGATTCAACAGTATATATAGAAAGCAGTTATTATTTGCTTTGTTTTTATCCTCTGAAAAGCAGAAACACGGGAGACGAGTTTTATGGACTTTTGAACGCCAGGCTATTCAATAACCAGCCTGCTTTTACCCCTTTCTATGCTGTTTGCAACAGAAAAGCCCTGATTCACCTCGAGAACATATATGGCCGTCTCTTTCGGCTTGTAGGTGTGACAACCCAGGATGTTGCTGCATGGATCCATCCCGATGATATCGACCACCCGGCCATCCTCCGCGATAAAGATCGCATCGAGCGGGATCGTGGTATTCATCATCCAGAATCCATGATAATCGGCATTAGGGAAGACAAACAGCATCCCTGCGTTTCCATCAAGGCTTTTCCTGAACATGAGCCCTTTGGCCATTGTGAACGCATTATCGGCGATCTCTGCATTGACAGTAACAGGTATGCCGTCCGGATTCGAAAAAACGACCCGGGCTGTGGTTGATGCGGGAGT
>JACCLJ010000044.1 GCA_013425425.1 Microcaldota archaeon | reverse complement strand
CCTTATGGAGGCCAACATCATCGAATACCAGGAGAGGATAGCAACTTCATTGCCGTTCTCCCTGCATCCCGCCGGCCATATCCTGGGAAGCGCGATGACGCTCGTCCATGAGAAGGGCGGCATACTCTATACGGGAGACATCTCCATGAGGAAAAGCAGGGTGCTCGACCCGTGCGAGAAGGCGCTGAAGGCGGAAACGCTCATAATGGAAACCACCTATGGGGCAAAGGAGGACATCCTGCCCGGCATCAAGGAGGCATCCCATCAGCTGATTAGGACAATAAACGAAACGCTCAACAAGGGAGGGCATGTCATAATACCGAGCTTTGCAGTCGGAAGGGCGCAGGAGATACTGCTTACGCTGGACGATTACATGCGCTCCGGCGCATTGCCCCCCACCAAAATCTTCGTGGAGGGGATGATAGGCAAGGCGATGAGGATTTACAGGCACAACGCGCTTTACGCAAACGACGATATAAAGAACAGGATACTGCTGAGCGAGGACGACCCGTTCAAGAGCCCGAATTTCCACGCATCCCGCTCGAAAACGAAGGAGGACGTGCTGAAAGAGCCGTGCATAATCGTGACCACGTCCGGCATGCTGACCGGGGGCCCGGTGCTTTTCTATCTTGAAAAACTCGGCAATGACCCGAAAAACTGCCTCATCTTCGTGGGATACCAGGCGCCCGGGACGAGAGGAAGAAAGGTCCTTGAAGGCGAAAAGAAGATACAGATAGGCGAGAAGGAGATTGAGCTGAAGCTGAGGATTGAAAGAGTGAAGATATCGGGGCATGCCGATTTCAATGAATTGCAGCAATTCGTAAAGAGCGTAAACGGGCTGAAGCGCATATTCATGATGCATGGTGAAAAGACCGACCTGAAGGATGTTTTTGAAAACAAGTACGAAGTGGTCATCCCGCGGCTTCTCGAAACGTATGGCGTATAGCTAGGTGTAGTCCAGGCAGCTTGGCTCGTTTATGAAGATGTCCGCCCAGCAGTGGCCAAGCGCCTCCCCTTCGCTATTCGTTATGACCGCGCTTACCCCTGCCGTGTGATAGCCATAGGCCGGAGTGGTGCCATCCGAACCCACCGAGAATGTCGCGCCGCTCGTGGTTCCGGAAATTATGCCGCCGTGCAGCTCCGGTGCAACTCCCCACTCTATAGTCGTCGTGCTCGAGCACGGGACGCGTTCGCCCGGCCCTCCGCAGAGTATGCCCACGAAGCCCGCGCTATGCGCGTACATTTCCTTGTATGAGGGGCTTAGTTCGCATATGTCTCCCTTCTCCCCGCCGCCGGTTTCGTTCGTCTCGTTCCCGCCTATGCCAACAACTACATGCGCCCAGTCTATCGCGCCGAGCAGTGTCGGGTCCGCAGGAGTGCCGTACCATGCGATCACCTGGACTTCGCCCGAGCTGTTTATAGTACCGGTGAATGTTACTCCATCGGTTGATGCGCCGCTTAATGAGCCGTCAAGGCCGTGGACGTTGCTGTATTCCGCGCTTGCAGGCTCGACAGGCACGCCTTCAAGGGTGCAGTCAAGCGTGAATCCCTGGCTTTCCCCGATGTCGAGCTCTGCGCTGTCGGGCGAGAGCTCGCATACGAAAGAATTCGGATCGTTCGAGCTCGTCGGCTCGTCCGGATGAATGGACAATTCCGAAGTGCATCTTACGCTGCCGGTCTGGTAGACGAGCATCGGCGATACGCCTTCTATGCTGCTTACGTATGCCCTCGCACGCTCATCTGTTTTGTCTACGAAAGCCCCGTAGGCATCGAAGAAATACCAGTTGTCGCCCGCGCACGGGACGATGAGGCTAAGTGAATTATAGCATGTAACATCCCATTCGTGAATCTCGAATTGCGTGAGGGGCAGGGTGCTCGGGTCGATTTCGCATCTTACTGGCGTATTTCCGCTGTCTATATGTATCGTGGCATTAAAGCTCGTCGCGTCGCTGCATATCGGCTGGAGAGGCTCGTAAATGAGATATGCGATGTCGCCGTCCAGTTCTCCGCCAAAAAGGACATAAACCCTCTTCGTCGCTCCCGCGTTTATCGTACTTCCGAATCCGTTGTCGGACGGGCAGATGCTCGGCGGAAATCCATAGAGCATGCAGTCCATTCCGCCGAATGCTCCGGCGGTTCCGTCACCGATGGGGCGGACTCCGGTAACGCGCACTGGCACATCGCCGTTGTTCCGTGTGTTTATCGAAAGCAGATACGCGTTCGGTATTGCGCCGGATTGGGTTATGCCGATGGGCGGAATTATTGTAAGCAGGGGCTGCCTGTCCTCCACTAGTATATCTCCACTGGTGCTTGCCATTGAGATGGACGGCGTATTGTAGCCATAAAGCAGAAGCTGGAAATACGGCGGATTATCGGTGTCAAGCGGATTTTTCACCGCTCCTGCGAAGCATCTTGTTCCGGTCAGCCTTGTCGAAACAGTCGTAGTGCCTTCGGACATGAGCGGAACGTCCACTATTCTTATCCCGTCTATTTCCTGCGTATCAAGGGTCGTGCTGCCCCGCCTTACTTCAACGTTGGCGTTGCAGAAGACGTTTGCATCCCCTCTTTTATTGGTATAAATCGTTCCGCCACTGACGTTGTAATATCCCATGCGCTCGGCATGAAACGTCGCGAGCTCGTTGTAGCGCGTTATGCCCTCGGCTCCGTTATGGAGAGGAAACACGTTATGGCCGGCGCCGTCATCCGAAACGTCATAGTCATCGAACATGCTGTCGCCGAGCCATTTGATGTTCCTGTTAGTATTAAGCGTTGAATAAGTTATCATGCCCGGGCAGTAGCCCGTGCCTGAGCAATACGGATAGGATGAAATTATTTCGGCATAAGTTCTCGCCCACAGTGCGTTTATGCTCGGTACGACATAGAGATGCCCTCCCGGGCAGACGGTAGATGCTCCGCTGCATGGCGTTCCGCTGAGAACCCTGCCTGAATATACGCAGGACATTCCCGCATCGAAATAAAGGTCCGTTGAAAAATGCGCGGCAACGCCTTCGACTCCGGTCGAGAAATCCGCTGGCACAATCGCTGCTGCGCCGAAAGAATACGCCATCAGGAAAAGCGAAATAACGATCGATAGTGCCTTCATTTTCTTCCACCCCTCTCCGGTTTTGCAATCATAACATCGGTGAAGCTGCCGACCACGCCGGCATTCCCGTTCTTTTCGAAATACGCGAAGGGCTGCTTTCCGCGCATTCCCCGCGCAAAAATGAAATTCGCGCGGTTTATCGCCTTCTCATCAACCTTTCCATATCTCCGCAGCTCGATAAGCAGTGCGTCAAGCTCCGGCATGGCGTAAAAAGTCCCCTGCATCATGCCGCTTTCCGGATAAAGCATCGTAGTCACGGAGTAGATGCACGTATGGTGAACCGGGTCAGTTATGAAACTGTCCTCGGCCTTTGTCAGCTCGATGAATTCGCCGCTGGAGAAGGTTATCACGAATTTTTTCAGCCCCACGAACACGGTGGTTTTTTCCTTCGGGTTTTCGTAATCCGCGGTGCATTCGGCGTTTATCCTGAGAGGCAGCCGTTCAATCCACCCGTTCTCCCCCATGGATGCCAGCGAGAAATCCCTTTCAAGGTATGCATCGTCCAGGGAGAAATTCTTCACAAGATAATCGAAAAGGGATGCCGTGCCCGAAAGGCAGAGCGCGCTTGCGCGCCTGTTCCTGGATACCAGCTCCGAGATCCTGTCCTTTCCGTACTCATCAAACGCAAATGCGGCAGTGCCGAGGAAGGATGCCAGGTTCAGCCGCGCGGGGCCGAACTCCACGAGCAGCGCGGATGCCATGTTTTTCATCGTCATGTAAAAAGCGTCATTCCCCATCAGCCTCTCGGCCGCACCGGGAATATCATGGTCCCTCAGCTGCTCGCCGATCCTCATATTTTCGTTGTTTTCCTCTGCGAGGGATTTAAGCCACAGCTTGTAAAGGGTTCTGGAATATTCTGAAGCGAGGCTGTCCTTTGCGACATCCGCCGGGGAAGCAAGGTTCTTTCTCCTGCAGTAGAGGAGTGCGACTGCCAGCCTTATGACAAAGTCCGTGGCATTCTTTTTGCTGTCGAACATGCGCACGGTCTGCGGGTCGATGTAAAGATTGTCGAATGCAAGGAGCGTCGCATCCTTTTCCGAAAAGAGCACCGAAACCGGGCTTGGCGAATGGGTGCTCAGCTTTATGGTCTTCAATCCTTCGCTGTCAAGGAGATTAAGCAGGAACTGCTTGAACGCCTCCCGCGCGCCAGGCTCGTAATCGAATATTCTCTGGCCGATAAGCTCCCTGCGCAGCGACGGCGCCGTCCTTCCAAGCTCTTTCGAATCGAGGGAAGCAAGCTGGCCGAGAAGCTCTTTTCTCTTTGCCCTTAATTTCTCTTCCGAATCTTCGCCCAGGGCATTTACCGTTGCATCGTAAATATATTTACCCCAGTCGGAGCCGAGCCTTTCCTTAATGGTGAAAAGCCTTATGATATTGGTAAGCTGAAGAAGGGCTTCTGCCCGCTCCTCCATATTTTTCGGAGAAGACGTACCGCTGACTATATCAAGGACCGCCAGGGTCCGTTTCGCATTCACATCAATGCCGGCCAAGAAAACACCTCATTTCTTCTTTTCTGGGATAAAGAATTTAACCCCGCCGAAAACGCCGTATTCGCCGGTGAGCCAATCATAGTAGCCTTCGGTTGAGATTGCACCGGAAGCGTTCTCGCCCATCTTGAAGTAGTAGTCTATGCCTATCCTGGTATCTACGCCGATCTCGCCCTTGATAGCCTGGGATGTGACCGTAGTGCCGGTCTTCAGGCCCAATGCGCCTTTCGCCCCGAAATTAAGAAGGAGGTTTCCCTGGAGCGCGCCGAAGTAGATTATGTTCTCCTTCTTGAAGCCCTCAAGGCCCTGGCCGAAGAAGATTATTCCCGGCTGCACATATACTCCGCCGGTCACCTTGCCGCTCTTCTTGTCCCATCCGAATGTCGCGTGAAGTATCGGGTTAAGGCCGTATGTCGGGGTTGCGACTTCCCCTGCGCTGACCTGCCCGGCAACCGGCTTGATAAGCCCGAGGCCTGCTCCCTTGAACACCTTTCCATTGGGCAGGCTAAGGGTTGCATCTATGACATCGAGCGAGAGATATGTCCCCTGTGCCTTCTCTTTTGCCATTTCGCCCGGCAACGGTTGCAGCGATGAAACTTTCTGCTGCTTAATCGATATCTGCGTCCTGAAGGTAATGATTACCTTTCCTTTGGCGGCCGCCAGCATGGTGCCTGCGGCGATCTCCGCGCCCGCTTCCTCGACCTTGCCCTTGTATTTCTCTCCGCCGGGAACGAGTTTTCCGTCCTTGTCCACTTCGACGTACTCGCCCGGATAGCTCATGTAGGTTCCGGTTAATTTTATGAATGTCCCTATGATTTTTGTCGCAACCTGCTCGTTATCTTCGATTGCCTTAAGCGCTTCCTTGTCTACGCCGAACCAGAATTCCGCAAATGCACCCATGGGCGCATAGAAGAAGGAATTCCTCTTCGCATCGAACCTGAAGAAGTGCATCGCGTTTGCGAGCCCTCCGCCCACGCTCGGGTCCGCGGACAATCCCTCGACTGCTCCCTTAAGCGTTTCCTTGTTTCCGTTTTCCGCAGCCTCCTGGACCCTCTGGCGATACTCGTGGTATTTTGCCTGCGTGTCGGAGTCCGGAGTGTTGATGTTTTCCGGGAGGATGTCGAGAAGTGCTTTTGCCGCCAACTTCACGTCACCGGATGTTGACGTCTTGCTGTATGCGGCTGCTGCAGCATCCGTAAGCGCATCAAGCACCAACTGTGCCTGCTCTGTGCCGCCATAAAGGAAAGGCGCATTTCCTGCAATATCGGTAACAACGCCTACGCCCGCCCATGTGTCGGTGTAAACCTTCGTGACTGTGTAATCGGGTACCGTGGATTTTATCGCGATGAGCGCCGGGGATACCACCATGACTCCCTTTTCGAATTTCTTGAAGAACCCAATCTCCGGTATTTCCACCGGCACTGGGCCCGGCCCTTTCGCCTTGACTTCTTTTCCTTCGATGACGTCGAAGCCGACTTCCGTAAGCGCAATGAGCTGCGAGTAGGTGAGCTTCTCGCGGTATGTTGAGAGGTTCTTTGAAATCCACTCGGCGATATCTATGTTGACCCCTTCCGCCTTCGGGAGGGTTGCGACTTCAAGCCCCTGCTTCTTTGCGGCCTGCAGATATTTGTCCGCCTTGTTTAATTCCGCTTCCCATTTCTTCAGGAGGTTTTCCGCTTCCGTTTTCGAAATCTCCTTGCCGCCGTATTTTGCAATATCCCCTTTCTTCATCTTCTTTACGAATTCCTGGTTTTTCTCCAGGTTCTTCCTCTCCATGAAGAGCAGGTCTTCGTATTTGTCCAGCGGCATCTCCAGGGCAGTCACTTCGAGGCCCGCTGCTTTCTCAAGCGCTTTTATCTTGTCTTCCAGCTCTTCCCTGAGCATCATTTCGTTCGTCGAAAGGATTTCGTTCAGTATCTTTTTGACTTCCTGCCTCTTTATGTCCAGAGGAACCGCTGGGAAGCCATAGAGCATCGAAAGTTTCAGCATCTTGTCATATACGACCTCGTACATGTTTTTGCCCTGGTATGCCGCCTCTTCTCCCGTGTACATCAACTTGCTAAGCCTCGGCTTGACAAGTTCAAGCTGGCCGAGCAGCATTCCATATGGTGACATGTCCGGGTTTTCTTCCGTTCCGATTTCCAGCATTCCTGATACCGGAATCCTGCCGAAAGCCGGATCGCAGTAAAGCGGTATATCTGCGGAATACGCCCTCGTTATGTCTATTTCGGTTCCCTTCTTTTCTTTCAGCACGGCCGCGACAGTGAATGCGGTTGTCCATGCATTCGGATTTTTCTGTTTTCCTTCGGCATAAAGATATTTTTCGTATTCGTTGAGCATCGGGGACAGGACATGATTCGCATGATAGGCGACTCTCCTTGCGATGGTTATGTCGCCTATCGCCGGTTTTTCGCCTGCGAAGAGCCATCCGTATGTCTTGACCGCAAGGTCTATGCTCATCTTCGCCTCTTCCAGATTGCTTTCCGTATTTGCGAAAGCCGTGTTGTTCTGGTACAGGAATTTGGCTTCTGCTATTGCGAGCAGCGCATGCGCGGCCTCCTGCATGTAGGCGGAATCCTTTTCGTTATTCAGGATATTTTCTGCTGCGTTGATGAGAAGTTTATAGTGCTTGTCATCCTCGGATAAGACTCCCTTTGCCTTTTCTATCGCGCCGCCAAGCGCTTCTTTTGCTTCTTGCGGAGTCAGCTTCTTGCTTTCGAGTTCTATTTGCGCAGTGCGCAAAGAAACCGCGGTTGCTATGCTTTCCATGCCAACGGCAGACAGCGGCTTCGTTTTCAGTTTTGCTTCGGTCTCCGCCTCATTTATGAGCATCGCCGCCTTTGATGATGTCTTTCCGAATTTGTCCCACAATGCCCCTACCTCCGCGTAGGTGTACATCTTCTTTTCCTTGCCGACTTTCACTTCCTTGCCTATGTTTTTGTACAGCGAGGCGGCCTCCTTCTGGATTGCGGTAAGCTCTTTTTTGATATCGTTGTTCTGTTTGTTTTTTGAGATCGCCTTGTTTTTCAGCAGTTTTGTGGCTGTCGATTTCACGAAAAACGACGTCCACTTCATGAACCAGTGCTCGCCCGCGACGGCCTTGACTGCGGCGTTTGCAGGCTGTGAAACGTCTCCGCCCTCCTTGACGACCTTGTCAAGCTCTGCCATTGCGGCCGCATATTGTTCATAAGGAACGTTCACGTGCTTGGCTGTTTCCGGGTCGGAGGCCTGCAGGTTTGCGTATATGTCGAGAGGAACGCTTACCAGCATCGGCTCGTACTTCTTGAGTGCGGGAATGACCTTGTCCAGCAGGTACATCCTTGAATCCGTTATCGCCTTCTCTTCTTTTTCCGTTAAGGCCGCTCCACCTTCAAGCTTCTTGAGAATCTTTGACAGGTCTTTTTCCTTCTTTGCCGCGGTTTTCGTCAATTTGCCGAATACGGCGGAGTACTTCTCGCTGCCGACGATTGAAAACGTATCGATATAATTGCGCACGAGAGTGATTTTTGACGTTTCAACTGCAGCTACGGTCTTCTCTCCCGCCTTCTTTTCCTGCACGCCCTTGTCTATTTCGGCGAACATGTTTTTCAGAACGTCCACGTCTTTTTCAAGCAGCATGTTGATTTCGAACATCTGCTGGTATGCACCGAGTTTGGTTGAATATGCCCCGAGGCTGTTCTCATCGCAGATCTTGATGTACTTGTTGAGCGTCTTCAGCAATTCTTTCGAGGCTTTCGCCCCGACCATTTTTTCCGGAGCCGCGGCTTCTACAGGCACAGGCGCTTCCGCAATCTTCTTCTCTTCGGCTTTTGCCTTAAGGTCTATTGCAGTGAGCAGGTCGTTGAGCTTTTTCTGCTCCTGTTTGGAAAGCTCCGTGCCATTATCCAGCTTCTTTTTGTAATCTATGAGCGCTACGGTGTTTTCCGGCGCCAGTGAGTATTTATCGCATTTCTCAACCGCCTTGCCTATCCTGTCCAGCCATGCCTTTGCAGTGACGCCCAGCTCTGGCGGCGCAAACGCGGGCGCAGGGGCCGGCATTGTCACGCCGACGTAATTTGCGTTAAGCTCGGCCTGCTTTCCGCTGGTCAGCTCGAGCATTTTGGCGTTCAGATTTTCGAGCGTCGCCGGCAGGAGATAGCCGGGAGCCTTGCCATCGACTTTCACTTCGAGATATTTGTTCAGGCTGGCTATCTTCTCCTCGTTCGATTCCCCGGAGAGGACGACACCCACGGCATCGAGATAAGGCTTTATGCCGCTTATGAAAGTCATCGCCTGTTTTGAAGAAGAAACAGCGCTGGGCGTGAGGTTCATCTTTTTCATTTTGTCGAAATATTTCGATAATTCGGAAATTGCGTCAAGGGCGGCGTCCTGCCGTTTATCCAATTCCTTCTTTTCATCCTCGACCTGTTTCACTTCAGCAGCAGCAACCTTCATCAGCGGTTTTGGCATCATAAAACCCATACTAACACCTGTAGTGAACGCCAAGGCCCAATAAAGCCGTTTCAACCTCGACGTTGTTCTCTTCTGAGTAGAAGTATTTAAACTTTCCGACTTTTCGACATCCTTTCGGTTATGCTCCAGCATGTCGTCTCCCTTTAGTTTGCCTTCCCCCATACCATCACTATATACAATTTATGACGGAATTGTTTATAAAGCTGTCGTTTAAGCATTAAAAACGTGGTAGTAGAAAAAGAATGCAGGGGAAGAGATTTGAACTCTTGAAGGCGCTAGGCCACGCGGCCCTGAACCGCGCGCATTTGGACCACGCTTGCCCGCAACATGTATGCGTTCGCGCGTGTTTGACCGCTCTGCCACCCCTGCAGCGAACGTAAGTGAGCGGAAGGGGCTTGAATCGCCGGAGGCGATTTGGCAGGCATTGAACGATAAGTTCAATCCATCTGCCACCCCTGCAAGAAGGGCTACTTCGGTTTTTCTTGCGTGCCCTATCTTCGTACCCACCTGAGGCAAACTCGGATAGGATATTCCACAATATTATTGATACTCTTTATAATACTTTAATCAGGAAAACGATTATGCGTCTGATTGCGCTTGGGCTCCTGTTTCTTGTTTTATACGGATGCGTGCAGAATGGGGAGAAAGCGGAAACGACGGGATTGAACGGAACGAACATTACCCCGGTTGAGGAGAGGAACGAAACGATAAACGGAACAGCGAACGAAACCAGCATAAGCGAAACCATGAACGAAACCGCGAACGAGACGGGAAACGGGACGGATGGAGGCGTGGTAGGAAACGGGACGGGTGTTGGCGGGATTGTTGGGGCGGTTAACGAAACAAACGGGACCCTCAACGAAACCATCAATGAAACGATAAACGAAAGCACGGCGCCGGAGCCGGGCGTGGACGGAATTGCTTTTGGCGGCGGGAGATACGTGCTTGTCCTTCAGGATGTCATCCTCTACGGCGAAGAATCCTGCGCGGCGGTTGCGATTGCGCATGCGAACGGAACGGAGATAAAGCGCGATGTGATGTGCCCCCTGCACGACTATTACTGGACTGCGCCGGACGGCCAGAGGTTCAGGATGAAGATAACCAAGGTTGCAGCGGGATACAGCGGGGAACCATGGGTTGAGGCGATAATTTATGGTTGAAAGGCAGGTGTTTAAAAACAGAAAAACGTGATTAAACAAAAGATTTAAATAGTAGGAAAGCTCTAATTACTACTCTCAAAAACAAAAGGTGATCATTTGGTGGCTAAAGGGAAGAAGAAATCCAGAAAGACGATCAAAAAGAGAATCATCAGGTCAATAAGGCCGATAAAATCGGCAAAGAAAAAGAAACCGAGGTTTCCGCCGAAAAAGAAGTCCATGAAAGGCATCCGCAAGAAGGCGCCCATGAAGATCATGGCGAAGAAAAAGCCGGTGGTTGCAGGCAGGAAGGAGATAAGGGCGAAAAAGCCGGAAATCATACTGAAAAAGATAGTCGCGCTCAGTCCCGAGGAAATCCGCCATATAGCGGAGATACTCTCAAAGCCGCTGGTGAGGCAGATGCTCATTGACGTCGGCGGGGAAAACGCCATAGCGATAGTGAAGAATTTCGATACGGGCATGAGCGATGATGACATTTCCAAGAAGCTGAAGCTGAAGATAAGCGACGTGCGCGCTGCGCTGAATAAATTGCACAACGAGGGCATAGTCGCCTACAACAGGGAGAAGGACAGCGAAACTGGATGGTATTCCTACAGCTGGTACCTGAACAAGGAAAGGATGGAGAGATGGGCGGCCCAGCAGGTCGGAAGATTTGGCAACCACGGCCGCGACGGGAGGGAGTATTACGTCTGCCCGTCCTGCAGCGGAACAACGATACACTCGTTTGAAAACGCGCTCGAAAAGAATTTCAGATGCGACGTATGCAACAACCAGCTGGAATTTGTGGATGAGAAAAGAAAGGAGGAACTCGGGCTGTCGCTCCAGCTGAAAAAAGGGTAGTGGAATTGAAAATCCAGGAACTGAACGTTTACGTCGTTGTAAAAAACCAGGACAGGGTTCTGCTTCTGAGGAGAAAAGACGGATTGTGGGAATTTCCGGGCGGCGGGGTTGAGTGGGGAGAGGAACCAGAGCATGCCGCAAGGCGCGAGCTGCACGAGGAAACGGGGATTGTGGCAGGGAACCTGAAACTGCTCGGCATAACTTCCGCAGTTTACAGGAAAGACGAGCATGACAAGCATTCCGTTTATATAGTATATGAAACGGAAACCGAAAACGGGAACGTTTTCATCTCTGGGGAGCATGACACGCACAGGTGGCTGAACAAACTGGAAGCGAGTTATCTGAAATACGGGCTCAACGCGGAACCCGTAATACACATGGTCTGATTAAGTATAACGTCTCATGCCTAGAGTCTAGCGTCTCGACGGAAAATTTCGGGTTTTTGGTGTTTTGCAACTAATCCTGTCAGTAGAACGCAGAAAAAGGCAAAGCATTATAAATATTATTTACACATAATACTGTGTGATTAATATGACTAACGTAACGGTTTCGGTACCGGTAGAGATGAAGAAGAAGATGGAGGAGTTCGCCGTAATCAATTGGTCAGAAGTAGCCAGAGAAGCCTTTGCCGAACAGATCAGTAAAATGGAATTACTAAAATCGCTGACTTCAAAGAGCAAGGCCACCAAAGAAGACGTTAAGGAACTTTCCGAAAAAATAAAGGCCGCGGTATGGAAAAGGCATGAGGAGAGCAGATGATATTGGTGGTAGACGCAAACGTGATGATCGCCGCCATCCTTAAACCGGGTGTCACCCAGGGCTTGATCTTTAAGGATTCGTTTACGTTTTATTCTCCCGAATTCGTAAAGGATGAAATTGAAAAACATAAAACCGAGATAATGAAGAAAGGCGGCTTTACAGAGGGCGAATTCGAAATGATTATTTCTCTGTTGTGTTCCCAGATCATCATCGTACCAAGTAAGGATTATGCGTATCTGAAAGAGGAAATTTTGAAATTCTCACCGGATAATGAGGATTGGCCCTTTCTGGCATTGGCAAAACATTTGGATGCTGCTTTATGGTCCAATGATTCTGATTTGAAGAAAAAACAGAATGTCATCAAGGTTATAACTACTACCGAGCTATTGGAATTATTGAAAAAATAACTGAGGTGCCAGACACGGGACCCCGCCGGGATTGACACATGGTCTGATCATACGTTCTTGAGCTCCTTTATCATATTCTCCAGTTCATCAAGGGTCATGAGAAGGACGGAGCCGTTTTCAACCTCTATCTTGATGAGGAGCTGGGCCCTTGAAGGCGAATCCAGTAGCGTCGTGAAATTCCTCTTTTTTATGTCGTTCTTGAAAAGTATTATCGTTATTCCTTTCCCTATGGTTAAAAGGGCTTTCTTGATGAGCAGGGCAAGTTTCTTGTCGTCGGTTTCGGTGCTCCTGTCGTAGAAGTGCAGGAACATCTGCTGGCCGACCGCGGTTATCTCGCTGTCCGCCCCCTCCGATTCCCCTACCTGGGTGAAGGGGATCGCATTGTTGACGCATATGTCTCTCAGCTTCCTCATCATCGCAAGGTAGGTCATGCTCCTTCCGGCCTGCTTCTCCCATGATGCGGAACCGAAATAGCCGAGGACTTTCAGGACTGCGCCTTTCGAAATGAGGGTGTCGAGCAGGTATTCCGCATTGTAATCCGTGATGTACACCGGCTTGCCCTGGTAGAATATGTCCTTGAAGCCGTTCTTCACTTCCGTAAGCGTGAGCGGCGTATGCTTCCAGCGGTAGCTGTCGTTCACCCTTTCGAACAGCGAGAGGAGCGTATCCGGGGAAAGCGGGATTTTCGTCCTTGTAATCGGCGGGAAATCCGGTATGTCCACCGAATACGCAATCTGCTCCCTTCTCGCGAACAGCACTCCGGCCCCCGCTATGCCGAGTGAAACGATCATTGTGATCCAGAAAAGCGGGTTTCCGAAAAGCGGCGGCGCGGCGCGCACAATCGAAACCGGGACACTCTCGCTCAGCCTTCCTATCGTGAATGTGAATGTGTGGTCTCCGGGCGGAAGGGCATCCCCGCCGCTATATCCCCCGACATCAACGTACACCGCGCCACGCACGTTCGTGAAATCATAGCTGCCGTATTTTCCGTCATCAACCTTGACCTTGACAGAGCTGAGTTCTATGGGCTGGCCCTCGCGCTCGAGGTTGAATACGTAGGCGGACGGTTTCTGCGGCGAGGTTCCCTGCCAGGATATGTCCACCGTGACAACGCGCATATAGCACTGGGCGTATGCCTTGCTCTCATCATCCACCAATGCTACGGCATACTCCCCCCGGTTCAGGTCAATGGGAACGTCTATGGAAAGGTCTGCCTGGACATTCACCCTTCCCTGGGGGAATCTTCTGGCTTCCCCTCCTTCGTCATCGGTTATTATGAGGTACATGTTCGGCTGCGCGGCCTGCGGCTCGCTGAGTTTCGCGAACATCCTTACCTCCTCGCTCGTTATGTTCGTCGAGACTACCACGACCCCGCCGTCTATGTAGATGTTTCCGGGCGAGCTTTTCTTCACCCGCATTATCTTCACATCCTCCACGCGGAGAGTGGGGTCTACCGGCGAATTTGCGCTGAAATGCACCTTTACCGAGCGCTCTTCTCCCTGGAAGGGATTGGAATAGAAATATCCCGCGCCGTCCGTGCTTTCGTTGCCCGAAAGGACGTAGACAGCAGGCTCCCCGTCAGGAGCCGCCCATGGGTTCTCGAGGATTACGGCGGCGACGTCTTCCGCGGCATATTCCGATGCCGCTTTTCCCGGCATGAGCGGATTCTCCCTCCACCCGCCATCGAGCGACTGGGGAAGGAAGACGAACGCACCGTTGCCTTTTTTGAGTATGCTTACGGAACCGTATGCCATGGTGGCAGACCATCTCCCTCTCGAAGCGACGCGGTAGAGGGGCTGGTAGAGCGAGAAGTTGCCCGTTGAAAGGATGGGCGTGGTTTCAAAATTGAATGGGATATTCTGCTTGACAGCATCGGGCGTGGTCACCACCTGCTGGCCGTCAAGCATCCTGTCGAACGGCTGGCCGATGTACACCACGACCATGCCCCGGTCCGCCAGATTATCGATGCTGAGGGTGCTGTTCACGCCGAGGAGTTCTTTCGGTATGTAGCCGCTCGGAACGAGCACTATCGCGCCCTGGGGCAGCGTTTCGAGTTCGCGGACGGTTATCTCATTCACGAGAATATTTTTTTTCGAAAGCTTGCTGCGGAGATAATTGATGAAGCTGGGGTAGCTGTCCGCCTGGACCCTGCTGCCCTGCAGCACGAAAACCTCGGACGGAAGATCCGCCTCGTAAGTCTCCAGCGAAATGGTATAATTGCCGATGTTTTCCGTGCTGTATGAGATATGCGCGGCTGCAACGTAGCTGTTGCTTCCTATGTCGCCCGCAGTCAGCACCGAGCCGCCCATGAGGGCATTGGATATCTCCGGCCGGTCCGTCGGCGGCTTGAAGGTCGTCGGAATCTGCTGCAGCGACTGCAGCGATATGAACAGCCATCCGCCGAAAAGAACGATGAGCGCGATGAAAATGGCGACTCCCGCAAGCGTGGTATTGAACGCGGGCTTCTTTTCCTGAAGCGGCATGCGCGCCGACTTTTTCTTTTCCGCTTTTTTCGGCGCGAAGATGCCTTTCAGCATCCCGCGTATAACGTCTATGGGCTCTTTCTTTTTCACACGGTAGTGCCGCTCGCTGTAGCACCTCTTCTTGACATCGAACCTGTAAATGTTTTTTTGTATCCTTAAACTGCGCAACCCGGCCATGTGAAAACCTTGCTAGCTTACGACTTCCAGATATCCCTCGCTTACAAGCCTGTTCAGCACTTCCTCGACCAGCGTTTCGCTGACCTTGTAAACCTTGGAGAATTCCGAGATGTTTATGGAGCCGTTGTGCTCTATTATCCACTCCTGCAGCTTGGCCTTGAGCGTATCCTCCGACAGCGTCTCGAGCCCGGCCAGGCGCACCTTCAGCTCGTCGTTTTCCGATTTGAGCTCGTAGTTCTGGTTGGTGAGCGCCTCAAGCTGGTCGCTAAGCCTCTCCGCCTTCTTGCGCAGGTCGACCTCGTCTTTCTTCAGCGAATCGTATGCGGTGTAAAGCTTCGAATAGTCGGTGGTGACCGAATCCGTGAGCTCCTTTACCGCATCTTCTAACAGCTGGTAAAGCACCTTGTTCTCTATCTCGTATTCCTTGTCCACCACGCTGAGGAGGTTCAGCAGGTAGCGGAGGACGTCTATCCGTCTTTTCTTGGGGCTTATCTCCTGAGGTATGGAATAAAGGACTTCCACCTCGGCCTCCTTCATCTTGATTACCGAAAAGAGGTAGGGGCTCTTGTTTATGTCCCTGCTCTCGACATAGACGATGTTTATCGCGGATTTCTCCTGCGCGACCTCCAGGAACGAGATGGTCCTGAGAAGGCTTGCCATCTCCTTCATGCTTCCGGTAAGCTTTCCATTTATCTTGAAACCGTCGACGGACGGCTCTTTTCTCGCAGAAGGCGCAACTGCCTTTTTTTCCCCTTCTTTCATAGGAGTCAATGCCATGTTTCAAAACCTCCAGTTTTGAACTGTCAAAATTGCTTGCAATTTTGCCATGAAAATCACCTCTTTTTCCTAACCGCTACGGATTTTTTCCCCGCTTTTTCCGCGGCGTGCCCGGCATGGGCCTTTGCCGGCTCCGCGCCTTCGACACCCGGAACGTACTTGAACAGCAATGAAAAGAACAGCAGGAGGAGGACTATCGCTATCGCCGAAAGGATGGTCCAGAATTCAACCCTGCCGGAAATGACGATGGATGCCAGAAGCAGCAAAAATATCATTGCGGCAAGCACCGCGAATATCATCATCGACTTTTCAAAGGATTTTCTCCTTTCCGCGTGCTTCTTCATGTCCTCCTCGCAGACATAGAGCTCGTTTTCCTTCGAGACCTTGAACAGCCTCTTCAGCCACCGTATGGAGACTATGACGCGGTCCTCCCTGACGCGCACGGCTTTCTTTCCTGAAATTTCCTTCTGGCAGTCCACGCAGACTTTCATAATGTCATTCCTCCAGTACGACCTGGCTTATCATGCCTGCCGTGCTGCCGCTCTTCTTCAGGTCGGCCTTTCCGAATATGTTGATTATCGTCGCATCGTCAACCCCGGAATCCTTCATGAAGTCGCTTATGTTCCTTCTCGCGATGCCGTAGCGCTCGAGAAGGATCACGAACGAAATCACGTCCATGTGCCTGTTGCCTTTCTCGAACATCTTGGTTATGGTCTCTATCTTGTCGTCCGCAAGCCCGTACTGCCTCAGCTTCCTCCTGAACTCCTCCTTCAAAAATGAAACGCTTCTTGCCACGGAAACATCCCTCCTTTGTTTTTCTGTGAGCGCACCGGCCAGGTCAAGGAAGAACTCCTTGCTCGGCTCCTCGCCCTCGACTTTTTCCATAAGGAAAGTCTGGGGGTATGGCGTCGAGAGCGTAAGCGCCATGTTTATGGCGCACTGCCCTACGCTTAGCCTGCTTACCTCGTCCCTCATGAACTGGCTGAAATTCAGCGAACCCTGGAGATAATCCAGGAAACGCTCGAACTTCACCTTGAATATGAATGTGGTGCCCACGTTGGAGAATATCGTCTCGCTTATGTCCGTCGGATTCTGCGATGCGATTATCATCCCGAAGTTGTATTTTCTTCCTTCGCGGACGATCATTACCGCGTCGCTGTTGTCTTCCTTCGCGATCTTCCACGCTTCGTCCAGCACGATGAAAAGCCTTATGCCCTTGGCCTCCGCATAGCCGGTAAGCCTCATCTTCTCCTTTATGAACTGCAGGATGGTGAGCGCGGCAAGCGCCCTGAACTTCTCGTCCGGCAGGCCCGAAAGGTCGAGGTCGACGAGGCCGGAGGTTATGAGCGCGTCGAGCTTTATCGTGCTCTGCTGCGCGAAAAAATCCTCGCCGCTTTTCGTGAACTGCTTAAGGCGGTAGACGGCATTCTCAAGCTCTGCGGGGAACTCGTATGCTCCCGTAGCCGATTGTTCCTCGAGAATCCTTACGACGTCCTTGAGCGTCGGCGGCTGGATTGCCCGTCCCAGCTCGTCCTTCTGCTCCCTTGCATCCATCCTGAACTTGCTCTCCACGTATGTCTTTTCTATCGCCTGCTCGGTAAGCCTTCTCTGCTCTGGATAATTGTCGATGTCCGTAAGCAACGCAAGCGTTCTCATGATCTGCTTTATCCGGTCGTATGGCTTCATGCCGCCCAGATCCAGCAGATTCAGGTAGGAGCCTTTTCCGAGCGCAAGCACCTTTCCGTTCGCCTCCTTCACCCACTCGCGGTACTCACCGGCCCAGTCGATGATGAGCGCATTTGAATTCCAGACATAGGATGCCCTGAGCAGGAATGTCTTTACGAAATAACTCTTACCCGAACCGGATATGCCCACTACGGCTATGTGCGGGTTCGCGACGTTCTGGTACGTCCAGTAGAACGGCGCATGGAATATCTTCGTCCTCCCCACATAAATAGAATCGAGGGGGTTTGCGAAAAGCACTTCTAGCGGAGGCTCTGGCGGATGGACGAGTATGTTCCTTATGGAAAGCTCCCTGTTGGGAACCTTCATGAGGGTGAGACGGCCTCCTATAGGCATTACAACACAGCCTCCTCAAGCTCCTGCGGGGTCGCAGGGTAGAACCGCTCCCATTCGAAGCATTTCAGCATCTCATCGCCGGTAAGCTGCAGCACCTCGACGTTCAACGCGTTTGCGAGCACGGTCCTCAGCTCGCTTGCCTGGGCGCGCACTGCAGCCACGGCCGCTTCCTTGCTGAGGCCGACCGCGGTGGTCATGGAATAGGCGATGACGCCCATGGGCTTTACGCCCTTTATGAGCTTGTTCAGCTGGGTGTCCCAGTGCGCGACCTCCCTCTCGTATTTGTCTATTTTCAGGACGTCGGGCTCGGCTTTTTCCCTTTCCCTTGAAAGCCTGAGCTGCGCCTCTGCGCGCTTGGTTTCTATGGTCTTTCTTTTCTCCCCGATATCCTCAACGTAAAGCATGTACGCTATTTTTGTGACGTATTTCAGGTTCGATATCGCCCTTTCGAAATACTTGCTGTAGTTTATGTTCTCCTCAAGCGATTTCTCGGTCGCGGATTCGTATATCTTGAGCGAGAGGAATGAGGATGCGTAGAAGATGCCGTTGGCGTTCTTCACGATGCAGTCCTGCTCCGGCGGGACTTCATAGCCCTCGGTCGTCACCATGACTGTCTTCGTCCTCTGGGTCAGCAGTGGTATGATGAGGTAGCCGTATTTCCAGAGCAGCACTCCGCCGAATGCGCCGAGGCCTGCAAGAAAGCCGCCGAGAAGTGCGCCCCCGCTCCATGCGGTTGTGGCACCGAAAAGCGCAAGTATTGCGCCCAGCACGCCCACTCCTATGGAGCCATAAATATATTTTTTAGCACCAGTAGTCTCAATCATTTTCTCACTCGTTTCTATGATTTTTAGGTGTATATGATACTGTATATTATATTAAAAGCTAATCCCTGACTGCGGCCTCGACTATCTTCTCAGCCTCGCCAATGTAGGTTTCCGGATTGAAAATCCGCTCGGCCTCTTTTTCCGTAACCGCCTTTTTCGCAACGGCGATTTCCTTCAGGTGCCTTCCGGAGCGGAACGCCTCCTGCGCCATGTTGCGCACCAGCTCGTGCGCCTCCTGCCTTCCCATCCCTTTTTTCACAAGCTCGATCATCAATCTCTCCGCCATGATCAGGCCTTTCGTCAGCTCCAGATTCCGCTTGATGTTTTCCGGGAAGAATTCCAGGCCCGAAAGAATCGAGGTCATCTGCTTCGCCATGTAATCCGTCGCGATGAAGCTTTCCGGGAATATTATGCGTTCGTTCGCGCTATTTGTAAGGTCGCGCTCGTGCTCCAGCGGAATATTCTCAAGAGCAACCTGCACGTTCGCACGCACGACGCGCGCGAGCGAGCATACCCTCTCGCATTTGTGGGGATTCCTTTTCTGCGGCATTGTCGATGAGCCTACCTGCTTCTTTCCGAATGGCTCGGAAACCTCCAGTATCTCGCTCCTCTGGAGGTTGCGTATCTCTTTCGCAATCTTCTCCAGCAATGCGGCGGTAAGCGCAAGAACGCACATCACTTCAGCGTGCCTGTCCCTCTGCACGACCTGGTTGGATGCTTCCGCAGGCTTCAGCTTCAGCTCCTTCATGACCAGTTCCTGTATCTTGCTGCCCTTGCCCTCGAAAGTCGCCATCGTGCCCGTAGCACCGGCCATCTTTCCGACTGCAATGCGCTTCTCCGCCTCCCCAAGCCTTTCCATGTCCCGCTTCAGCTCGCGGTAATAAATCGCAAACTTCAATCCGTAAGTAGTCGGGGTCGCATGCTGACCGTGCGTCCTTCCCATGCAGACCGTTTTCTTGTGCTCGAGCGCAAGCTTCTTCAGCACTTTCGCAAGCTCGCCCAGATGCCCTTCAAGCATGCCTATCGCATCGACGAACATCATGGCGGTTGCGGTATCCTCGATATCATAGCTCGTCGCACCGAGATGAACGTATTTGCCTGCGTCCCCGCACTGCTCGGAAAGCGCTTTCACCATGGCCATAAGGTCGTGGTGTATTTCCTCCTCTATTTCATGAACGCGCCCAACGCTCACTTTTTCCATCCCTTTCGCTATCTTTTCGGGCGCATCTTTCGGAATGTTTCCCAGCGCGGCATGCGCCTTCGCAAGCGCAAGCTCGACCTCCATCCATTTCCCCAGCCTGCTCTTTTCCTCGAAAACTTCGTTCATTTCCGTCCGGTACCGCTCTTCAAAAGGAGAAATCATAGTATCACATAATAAGTTCTCTGCAAGGGATAAAAAGGCTTTCCATAGTGGCAGCACGACAATACATTTAAAAATGTGTATCCACATAAATATTTGCATGAGCAATGTAACGCTGTATGTTCCGGAAAACGTCAAGGAAGAGATGGACGAGCACGACGAAATCAGGTGGAGCGAGGTAGTCAGGAAAGCGGTCATCGGGAAGCTCAAGGAACTGAAAAAGCTTGAACTGCTGAGGAAATACGTGGAAAAGGAGTCGTTCACCGAAGAGGACTGGAAATGGATGGATGAAAACGACTGGCATCCTGTTGACGAAAAGGAGATGAAGCTGGGTTTCATCGAAGAGATGCAGAAAAGAAGCAAGGAACGGGCTATCCAGGTCAAAAAGATTGAAGATCTGTTTAAGTGATTTGATGACCTACGGCCTTGAGGTTTTGCCATCATGCAAAAAAGAGATAGAAAGCTTATGCAGGAAAAACAGCGCGCTGCAGGGCGCCCTCAACAAAAAACTTTTGCAGGTCCTCGAAAATCCGCATCATTTTAAGCCGCTCAGTTATCCCTTGCAGAACAAACGAAGGGTCCACATCATGAAATCCTTTGTGCTCTTATACGAAGTGAACGAGAAGACAAAAATGGTTACGCTCACCTCATTTTCTCATCATGATGACGCATATTGAGCAGTCATTCGTTTTTCATTTTCACCTGGGCCTTTTTGCCTTTTACCCTGTCCCGGATGGACTTCCCTATCAGGTAAACCACAAGCGCCGTTATCGCAACCGGGATTGCAAAGCCGCCTACCCCTGCAATCAGCATTATGGCAAATGAAAGCGCGCCGAAGAAGATGTTCCCGAGCTCCTGCAAAGGTATTACCAGGTTCGTATCCACCGCGCCTTTCTCCTCCATTATGTAAACCGTTATCGTTGATTTCGCAGCCCTCTGCTCAAGGCTCGTTTTCTGCTGCTCGTAATTCTCAAGCTCCGTGGTCACCCGCGTTATCTCCCGCTCTATCGCAAGCATGTCCTCTATATCATCCGCTTTTTCGTAAAGCGCATTAAGCCGTTCAAGCTCGTTTTCAAGATTGCTTATCCTTGTTTCGAGGTTCGCGTATTCTTCGGTAACATCCGTCAAATCAGTATTCATGCTTTCTATCGTGCCTATGCCCTTCAACTTCTCTGCAAAACCATCAAACCTTTTCGGGTCGATTCGCATCGTTATGGAGTATGTTTTTGATGACTGCGATTCGTAATAGTCCATGCCGGTAATCTCCGCCCCCTCATAGATGATTATCCCCCTTACCTCGCCCAGCTTGTCTTCAAGAGTCCCTTCCGGCACGACTAGCGA
>JACCLJ010000034.1 GCA_013425425.1 Microcaldota archaeon | reverse complement strand
AGAAGCAGCCGCACTCCGGCCTCATAAAATGTGTCAAGTGCCAGCTGATAAAGAACGGCAAGGTCATATCCGCATTCGCTCCGAGGGACAAGGCGATTACGTTCGTGGATGAGCATGACGAGATAGTCATCGCGGGCCTGGGCGGCTCGCAGAGAGGGCAGATGGGCTCGATTCCCGGTGTGCGCTACAAGATAGTGAAGGTCAACGGCGTCGACATACAGATGCTCAGGAAGGGCAGGAAGGAGAAGCCCAAGAGATGATCATATGACAGACAAACTTTTCGACAAATATCCGCTGGATAACATCGAGATACTGGACAAGAGCCTTGCGCAGGTCGTTTCACTGAAGCCGATCATCGTTCCGCACTCCTCCGGCAGGCATGCCAAGAAAACTCTCGGCAAGGCAAGGGTGAACATCGTCGAACGCCTCGTGAACAAGCTTATGAGGGGCGGAACGGGCGCAAAGACATCCGGCAAGGTCATAAGGACGAAGGGGCGGCTGCAGGGAAAAAAGTTCCGGGTTATGCGGATGGTCGAAGATGCCCTGGAGATCGTCGAGAAAGAGACCAAGGGGAATCCGGTCCAGGCGCTCGTAAAGGCATTGGAAAACTCCGCGCCGTGCGAGGATGTCACAAGGGTTTCACACGGAGGCGTCAGCTACCAGATAGCCGTTGATATCGCGGCGACGAGAAGGCTTGACATGGCCCTGAGGAACATCGCGCTCGCCGCACTGATGGGCGCGTTCAACAAGAAGAAATCGCTTCCCGAATCGCTTGCGAGCGAGATAATCTATACCGCAAAGGGAGACGTGCAGAACAGCTATGCGATAAAGAAGAGGGATGAAAGCGAGCGCATGGCCAGAAGCGCGAGATAATCATATTTTAATTAATTTTTTTTGGTGAAACAATGGCATTGACCGATGTTTCGGTCAATTATTGAAAATGGTGATTTTCAATGGCAAAATTGCAATCAATTTTGACAGTTCAAAACCGGAGGTTTTGAAACATGGCACGAAAGGAATTTGTAGTCGAAGAAGTACAGAAGCTGATGGGCAACACCGAACAGATAAGGAACGTCGCGATTGTGGCGCATGTCGACCATGGGAAGACGACGCTGACGGACTCGCTTGTTGCAAGGGCAGGCCTGATATCGAAGGAGCTTGCCGGCGAACAGCGCGTCATGGACTACGACGAGCAGGAGCAGGCGAGGGGAATCACAATCAAAGCCGCGAACATCTCGCTCGGTTTCAACTATGAAGACAAGGATTATCTCATCAACCTTATCGATACGCCCGGCCATGTGGATTTCGGAGGGCATGTTACGCGTGCGATGCGTGCCGTTGACGGCGTGGTCCTGGTCATCGATTCGGTCGAGGGCATCATGCCGCAGACGGAAACGGTTCTCAGGCAGGCGCTGAAGGAGCGCGCCAAGCCCGTTATTTTCATAAACAAGATAGACAGGCTCATCAACGAGCTCAAGCTCGACCAGAAGGCGATGCAGGACCGGTTCGTCAAGATACTCACGGGCGTGAACAAGCTCATCAGCGGATATGCGCCGCCCGAAAAGAAGGACGATTGGATGATTTCGGTCGACAAGGGCAATATCGCGTTCGGCTCGGCGTTCAACAAATGGGCGGTGAGCATAAGCTCCATGAAGCGGTTCAACATCAGCTTCAAGGACATCTACGACAAATGCGTTTCAGGGGACCACAAATTCATTGTGGACAAATCCCCGGTCGATGACGTTCTCCTCGAGATGGTGATAAAGCACCTTCCGCCCCCGAAAACGGCGCAGGCATACAGGATACCCATCCTCTGGAAGGGCGACATCAACAGCGAGGAAGGAAAATCGATGCTCGCATGCGACTCGGCCGGAAAAACGATCGGCGTCTGTTTCGGAGTCGTATATGACGAGCATGCCGGGGAAGTCGGCATAGTCAGGCTTTTCTCCGGAGAAGTGAAGAAGGGGGACCAGCTTTACATAGAATCCAAGAAAACATACTCAAAGGTCCAGCAGGTTGCCGTCTACATGGGCCCGGACCGCGTAGGCGCGGAGAAGATAATGGCAGGCAACATCGGCGCATTCATAGGGCTGAAGGACGTTTATGTCGGCGAGACGTTAAGCTCCACGCCCATCATGCCGTTCGAGCAGATAAAGCACTACTCCGAACCGGTCGTTACGAAATCGATAGAGGCGAAGGAGAGCAAGGATCTCGCCAAGCTCATCGAGGTCTTGAGGGGGATCTCAAAGGAAGACCCGACGCTCAGGGTGACGCTCAACCAGGAAACGGGAGAGCATCTCATATCCGGAATGGGCGAACTGCACCTCGAAATCATAGAGTACAAGATAAGGAACGAGAAGAAGGTCCAGATAATAACGTCGCCGCCGATTGTCGTCTATAACGAAACGATCAGCGGAAAAGCAGGGCCCATAGAAGGCAAGTCGCCGAACAAGCACAACAAGCTCAAATTCATAGTCGAGCCGCTGCCCGAGGGCGTCATGAAGGCGATAATCGATGGCACGATTCCCGAAGGAAGGCCGAAAGGAAAGGAGAATGTTGAAAAGCTCATCGAAGCCGGCCTTGAAAGGGACGAGGCAAAGAAGATTTATGACATACACAACAAGAACATATTCATAGACGGGACGAAGGGTATCCAGTACCTCAATGAAGTCGAGGAGCTGATGATCGAGGGCTTTGAAGAGGCGGTGGACCAGGGGCCGCTTGCGAAGGAAAAAGTCATCGGCGTGAAGGTTACCCTGGTCGACGCGACTCTCCACGAGGACAACATCCACAGGGGGCCTGCGCAGATGATTCCGACGACAAAGAGGCCGATTTACGCATGCATACTGAGGGCGGGCGTGACTTTTCTCGAGCCCAAGCAGAAGGTGCTCATACAATGCCCGCAGGACTATGCAGGCGACGTAATCAACATGACGAACGGAAGGAGGGGGCAGCTTCTCGGAATGGAGCAGGAAGGCGAAACCGCGACGATAAACACGCTCATGCCCGTCGCGGAGATGTTCGGCTTCTCCAATGATTTGAGGGGAGTGACGCAGGGCCGCGCAATATGGTACCAGGAATACGCAGGCTACTACTCGGTGCCCAGGGACATCGTTCCGAAGCTAGTGAAGCAGGTAAGGGAAAGAAAAGGGGAGCCGCCCGAGCCGCCTACCGCGGAATTCTTCATGGAGTAGTAATTTTTGTTTTTTGTCTTTCTTTTTGCATTTTTTGGTCAAAAAAATCAAACAATAATATTTTTAAACCCTTGGTCATATTGTTCTATATATGAAACAATTGTTCCAAAAAACGAACGTCCTTCATGTGCTTGTATACTTTTTCGAGAATCCCTATTCTGAAAGCTACCTCCGGGAAATTGCAAGAAAAACAAGAATGAGTCCTTCTACATTGTCACGTTCCCTCGATTTCCTTGCTAAAGAAGGCCTGATATTAAAACGAACCGAAAAAAATTCGACTTATTTCAAGGCAAGCATGACAAGCGGGTTCACAAGCGGGTTCAAATCACTGAAAACCGCATTTACGATTTCAAAAATCGAGGATGCGAAAATCGTTGAATCCATAAGGGAAAAATCAAAGGGGCTATCAAGCGTTCTTTTATACGGAAGCGCGGCAATCGGGGAAGATGCGCCGGACAGCGATTTTGATATTCTTGTAATATCGGCTCATTGCGCAATTTCGGCAGAAGAACTAAGCAGGAAACTAGGGAACGAAACCAGCCTTAAAAAGTATTCCATAGCCGAATGGAAGAAAATAAGCAAGCAGAATCGGGCGTTTTATCTGGAAGTCATAAGTAAGTCCATTGCTCTCCTCGGGCAAAAGCCGGTGATTGATTGAGTTTGGAAGACTGTTATGAAAGGAGACAACTTAGAACTTCAAGGCCGGATCCATTAAAGGCCAAGATGTCGATATCGACGGCGGAGAGCCATCTTACTGAAGCAGAACGCCTGGCAAAGGCCGGTTTCAGGAATGTGGCGGTGGTTGTTGCCTATGCATCTATGTTCCACGCTGGGCGGGCATTGCTGTTCAAGGACGGAGTAATCGAAAAATCACATTACTGCTTGGCAGTATATCTGCGGGAAAAATACGTAACTGGTGGCAAACTTAGCAATGAGCTGATAAGTGTTATGGATGCATTCAGGGAAGAAAGGCAGGACGTCATGTATGGGCTGGAAACTCCTGAATTGAATAAGGATGATGAGAACGCAGCCATAGAAAACGCGAGAAAAATGATTAAGGAGGTAAAAAAATTACTTGTTTGATGATTTTTTATCGTGTTTTATTTTCAGATACAATTGGAAGAGAACGATTACTCCGAATATGCTGTTCATTACTATTACCGGCATTCCGTTTATCAGGAATCCATAGGCTATCCAGAATATGGTTCCTATAAGAGTGGCAATAATCATCCAGACGGACAGGTCTTCAACGCTTTTTGTCTTGTATGATCTGATGACCTGGGGGATAAAGCTTATCATAATGAAAAATCCGCCCAGATATCCGATGATGTCTTCTATCATGTCCCTATGTAGATTATGTTAAAATATAAATCTTTTCAGGCATGCCGCTGCACGTTAATCCGCATAATGCGTCATCATCTTCAGGGCGAACCTTCCCTGGCCGCGGTTCAGGCCGAGCAGGCATCCTATGCTGATGAGCTCTTCCGGCGTTCGCATCTCTTCCTCTTTTTCCGCAAAGCTCGCCAGAGCGTAGAATGCGCCGAAGCGGTTGCATATGCCCAGGAACGTCCTCACTCTTGAAATTTCGATTGACCTCTGGAGCCCTTTTGCTTTGATGATGCGGCTCAGGTCGATGAGAAAACACGCCTTCTTTTTCTCCGCTACGAGTTTCACCGGGCCTTCATCGTAAGCATAATTCCTCAGGAGGATTAGCGACTTTTTGTTCCGGTGGTCCGCTGCCTGCCCTATATTATCTATAGTAATAATGCTCCCCTTCGCCTTTTCGAAAAAAAAGATTTCGTCAAACCCGTGCTTTTCCGCAACCGCGCCGAGCCTGACAATATCGTACATGCTACTCCTGTTGTGGCTTCGGGGTTCTCTCGCTCCCCATCCTTCTGATGCTCATATCTCTCCTGATCCTCTTGTTCAGCCTCAGCATTCTGCTGGGCCTTCCTTTCTGGCCTGCGGACGTGAGGCCCCTGAACGACTTGCCCTGCCGCATCACGGAGCTTACATTCACCGTCGCTTTTGTCGGGTCCGCAAGTATGATTTCGAAGAATTTGTAGTTGCCGTCCTCGCCGACCCAGTAGGAATTGAGCACTTCGAGGTTTTTGTATGTCCTGTTCGCCCTCTGCTCGGCCATCACCTGGTGCGAAAGCCCCGGCTGGACGAACAGATAATTGTTTTTCGGCTTTCTTCCGCCCATGGGTTTCCTTCTCGTCCTTCTTCCCTTGTCGACGCGCACGCGCACGATGATGTAGCCCTGCTTTGCCTTGTAGCCGAGCCTCCTCGCCCTGGCGAGATTTGTCGGATATTCAACCTTCTCGGTTGCCGGCGCTGCTCTCCAGCCCCTGATCCGCGTCTTGTATGCCTCTGCCCTCTCCTTGTATTCCTTCTGGAACACTTCATTTATGTATTTGTAAGCACCCATTCTGTTCAACTCCTCTCTTATCGTATTGGAAACTCTTTCCAATGCAGACAAATTTTGCAAATTTGTCTTTGAGATAAAAAGCGTATTATCTGTTTGTGTTGCACATGTTTTTAAATATTTCTTTACCATAAGGAATCAAGTTGCCGAAACTTGTTTTGGTGTTAGCTATGCATGAAAATCCGAGTCATTCAGTAATAATGAAGACGGTTGACGAAATAAGGTCCGCCGAAGAGAAGTATGATAAGACGCTAACCTCGGCGAAGGAGAAGGCGGACGCAATCCTGCGCAAGGCGAAAGAGGACATAGCCGAGGAAAAGGCCGCGGTGCAGGAAGAGATAACGAAGCATAAAAACGATATGCTCAAATCGGGCAAAAACGACATAGAGAAAGATGTCGGAAAAACCCTTGAAAAGGCAAAGGAAGAGGCCGAAAGGCTGGGCAAAAAAAAGGTCAGCCAGCGGGCCGTCCTATCCATCGGAAAATTGTTCATATCACAGCTTTGATTTAGTGGTTGAAATGCTGAAACCGGCAAAGATGAAAAAGATTCGGGTATTCGCGCTCAAGTCCAAATTGCCCCCTCTCATAAAGTCCCTCCATGAAGCCGGCGTGGTGGAGATAAGGAAATTCAGGGCAGAGGGGCTCATGCCTGGCAGGCCGCTCGCCTTTTTCGACGATGTTTCCATGCAGCTTGTGCGGCTGAGGAGCATGGTCTCGCTGATGGACAAGGATGCCGTCAGCGCGGCAAATGCAAAAGCCGCGGATATCACCGGCGAGGCTGCGGTCAAGGAGGCGGACAGGCTCAATTCCGCAGCCGGCGAAAGGCTGAAAGCCATAGCAACCGGCGTGAGCGCAATTTCCGAGGAGGTCTCGAAAATAAATTCGCAATTGAAGATAATATCGAAGCTCGATGCCTTCAAGGGCATGGATTTCAGCAGACTTTCGACGAAATCCCTGGCCTTCGTTTTGGGCGAAGTGCCCAACGCAAAAATAGAAATGCTGAAAAGCAGGATTGGCGAGGCAGGCGGAGATTACAATATTCTCGCGCCCGAAGGCAGGGGGATAGCCCTTATAATATACGGCCGTGGTTCGCCTTCCATAGACCACATACTCGTGGAATCCGGTTTTTCGGCAGTCCAGCTGCCCGAGGGTTTCAGGACCCCGGAAGAGGAGCACTCGAAACTGAAGCTCCAGCTGGAGGAAAAGAAAAAAGCGCTGAAAACCGCCGAGGAGGAAAGGAAGGCGCTTTCCGAAAAGCATGCGAAAAAGGCGCTCGAGCTCATCGATGTGCTCGGCATAGAATCCGAGAGGGCGGAGATTTCATCCAGGTTCGCGTTCTCGAGCACGATATCCGTGATAGAGGGCTGGGTGCAGGAATCGGATTTTGAAAAAGTGAAAAAACTGGTTGGCGCCATGGGAGAGAACGCCGTGCTTGAGGATGTTGAAATAGGCGAGCACGAGCAGCCGCCCATCGTACTCGACAATCCTGGTTATTCCCATCCGTTCGAATTCATAACAAAGAGCTTCTCGCTTCCGAACTATTTCGAGCTCGACCCGACCGTCATCTACTTCATCGGCCTGCCGATAATCTACGGCATGATAGTGGGAGACGTCCTCTACGGCCTGCTTTCGCTTATAATCGCATCGTGGTTCCTCAAGAAATTCTCGAAGAGCTACATCATGTCGAGCGTGGCGGGCATATGGTACATTTCCGCATTCCCGAGCATCTTCTTCGGGTTGATTTTTGATGAATGGGGTGGAATGAGCCATGCCGGCTGGTTCGAGGTTCTCGCCCAATGGGGCCTGCCGCTTTCAACAACGCCGCTTTACCATGGCGTGTTCAGCAGGCTGCACGATTTCCCGCTGCTGCTCGGCATCACGCTCCTGATAGGGATGATACATGTCGGGCTGGGATTCGTGCTCGGCGCGGTGAACCTCTGGGGCCACCACCGGAAACACGCCTATGCGAAACTTGCATGGCTCGGCGCGGAGATAGGCGGCGCGTTCGCGGTCTGTTCCGGCTTCCTCGGGCTACTCCCATCCGCATTTTTGATGCCCGCCATGGCGGTCCTGGTCATTTCCGTCGCGGTGCTGATATACCTGGAAGGAGCGGTGGGCGCACTCGAGCTGCCCGGCCTCGTCGGCAACATCCTTTCCTACGCGAGGATTGCGGCGGTCGGCGTATCCGGCGTCGTGCTGGCGGAGATAATCAACGAGTTTTTCATGCCGCTTCCCCAGGCCGGCCTTCTGGCCATCGTGATGCTTCCGCTGCTCGTGGCCCTTCACATGATGAACACGTTCATCGCGATGTTCGAATCGCTCATACAAGTCGGCAGGCTCAACATAATTGAATTCAAGTCCAAATTCGTCGAGGGCGGGGGAATGCTCTTCTCGCCTTTCGCTTTGCGCTATAAAAAATAATAGAGGTGAAAATATGGTAGATGCAAGTGGATTGACGACCGGTGCCGGTGCGGCACTCGGTGCTGGAATTGCGATGGGTCTTAGCGCTCTCGCGGCCGCATGGTCGCAGGGGACGCTGGGTTCGACGGCGCTCGGCGTTGCTGCCGAAAGGCCTGAGTTCGAGAAGAACGTCCTTATTTACGTCGCCATTCCGGAAACGATCGTGCTGTTCGGTTTCGTCATAGCCTTCCTGCTCATCGGCGCGATAGCGGAATAGATTCCCGGGTGAACAAGCCATGGGAATCGACAAGCTTACCTCCTCGCTGCTGAAAGAGGCTGGCGAGGAGGCCGCCAAGATCGTGGAGGCTGCCGAGTGGCACGTAAAAAAGATGAGGGAGGATGCCCACTCCAGCGAAGCCGCGCTGAAGTCCGAGGCCGAGAAGGAGGTCTCCAAGCTGCTGGCCGAACAGCGCAATGAGCGCCTCGCATGGGCGAGGCTGGAGGCGAAGAGGGTCACCTCCGAGGCGCGCGAGGATGCGATAAACAACGCGATAGAGGACATCTTCTCCTCCCTGAAGGAGATTAAAAAATCCAAGGAGTACAGGGATTTCCTTTCGAGGGGGGTGTCGGATGCCGTGAAGGAGCTCAGCCCCGCGCAGCTGCGCGTGCATGTTGCTTCTGAGGACAAAAATCTCCTGCCGAAGCTTCCTGCCGACTGCAAGGTGCATGCGGACCTGGATGCCCTGGGCGGCGCGATTATAGAGACGCAGGACGGCAAGATGAGGGTGGACATGACTCTTGAGACGCTTTTAGAGCACAGGAGGGACGACGTCAGGAAGCTCATCTCAGCGGAGCTTTTCGGGGATGAAAAGAAAAAATGAGGTTTGGAAATGCACATGGACGGTGAAGGTTGAATGGCTCTGCCCATTCCGAAAATAGAATCGCGCGCCCTGAAATACGGGTATGCAAGCGCACGGGTTAACTCGATGAAGGGAGCCCTTATAGACGAGGGCAGCTTCGACGAGATGATAAGGGTCAGGACCGTTGACGGCATGATGGAGCTTCTACAGCGCACGACATACAAAAACGATTTTGCGGACGCCGGCGGGCATACCGGCTCGCAGGTATTGGAAATAGCGTCCGCGCGGAACTTCTCCAGGACCGTTGCGAAGATATTGCGCCTCGCCCCGCGTGGTGACGTGCCTGCGGTGAAGGCGCTGCTCAGGAAATGGGACCTTCTGAACATGAAAATGCTCATCCATGCCCGGATGGAGGGCTTGGGCTACCTGGACATAAAACAGTATCTTTTCAACGTGGGCGGAATCACTCCGGAGGAATGCGAGCGCATAATGAAAACCGAAGGCGACGAGCTCTTCAACGAGCTCAAGAAGACCCAGCTCGGCAGGGAGATGCTTTCGCTGAGCACCGCAGCCTTCAGCAAGAACATGAGGGACATCTTCAACAATGCGCTGAAGAACATGAACACCTTCGTGCAGCTGGAAAGCATCCTCGACGCGTACACCTATCTTTTCATGGACAAGGGGCTCGTCCAGGTCGGCGGAAAGGACATCGAGGCCATCAGAAGGGTGCTGAGGATGGAGATAGACGCGAAGAACATACTCATAATAGAAAGGCTGAAAAAGCACGGGTTCACGAAAGACGAAATACCGAAATACCTGATAAAGGGAGGGACGCTGAGGAAGTCGTTCATCGACAAGCTGATGGAGACCTCGGACACGCAGGCCCTTCTTTCGCTGATAAGGTCGAGGTTCGGAAAACTGGAGATGAAGGAGGGCGAGGTATCGCTGACGAACCTGGAGATAGCCCTCGAGAAGGCGCTTGCCGCGGAAAAAACGGCGGCATTCCACAGGAGCATACTTTCGCTCGGCGTTGTGCTTGGCTTCGTGCTGATAAAGGAAGAGGAGATGAACAACCTCAGGAAGATAGCGAAGGCGAAGGAATTCAACATTCCGGAGCCTGAAGTAAGGGAGATGCTCGTAATAGTGTAAGTGATACGTATGGTTAAGGCAAAGATTCTGGTAATCGGGGATGCGCCCCTTGTCACTGGCATGCGCCTTGCCGGGCTTGAGCACTGCAGGGCTGCAAGCGAGAGCGATTTCCAGGCAAAAATCGAGCAGGCGCTCACCGAGGAGCAGTTCGGAATAATAGTCGTCAACGAATATTTACTGAATAAGATAGACTGGAGGCTGAGGAAGAAGCTGGACAGCATCGCCTATCCGGTGATCATCCCCATGCCGGCATACAGCGGCATAAGCGAGGAAGGGGATGAGATACGCCAGATGATAAAGCGTGCGCTCGGCTTCGACCTCGCGGCAAAAAAATGATGACAGGAGGAGAAAACATGGCCAAGAAAGAAGGTGAAGGGCATATAAAAAGAATATCCGGTCCGGTCGTTGAGGCCGAGCTCCCAGGAGCAAAGCTTTACGATGTAGTCCGGGTTGGCAAGGAAAAACTGATAGGCGAAATAATCAAAATCGTCGGAAGCACCGCGGTCGTGCAGGTCTACGAGGATACGTCGGGCATCCAGCCGGGAGAGCCGGTGGAGAGCACCGGAGAGCCGCTTTCGGTCGAACTCGGCCCGGGCATACTGAAGAACATTTACGACGGAATCCAGCGGCCGCTGAAGATGATAGAGGAGAGATCCGGCGGGTTTTACATCAAGAGGGGCGTTGTAACCGAACCGCTTGACAGGAAAAAGAAATGGGATTTCGTCGCAAAGGCGAAAAAAGGTCAGAAAGTGAAGGTGGGCGACGTGCTCGGAACGGTGCAGGAGACCGAGCTGATAGTGCACAAGATCCTCTCGCCTTTCGAAGGCACCATTGATTCCATCTCCTCGGGCAAATTCACTGTCGAAGATGAGGCAGCGAAGATTTCGCATGAGGGAAAGAAATATCCGGTAAAGCTCTACCAGAGATGGGTCGTGAGGAAGGCAAGGCCGGTCATAGAAAAATTCCCGCCGCTCATCCCGCTTATCACAGGACAGCGCGTCATCGATACTTTCTTCCCGATTGCAAAGGGAGGCACTGCATGCATCCCGGGCCCGTTCGGAAGCGGCAAAACGGTCACGCAGCACTCGCTCGCAAGATATTCGGACACGCAGATAGTCGTCTATATCGGATGCGGGGAGCGAGGCAACGAGATGACGGACGTGCTCAAGGAATTCCCGGAGCTTATCGACCCGAACACCGGAAAACCGCTCATGGAAAGGACGGTGCTCATCGCGAACACCTCCAACATGCCTGTCGCCGCGCGAGAGGCGAGCGTTTACACGGGAATCACGATCGCGGAATATTTCAGGGACATGGGCTATGATGTCGCGCTCATGCCAGATTCCACATCAAGATGGGCCGAGGCAATGAGAGAAATCGGAGGGCGGCTGGAAGAAATGCACGGAGAGGAAGGGTATCCGGCTTACCTTGCAAGAAGGCTCGCTGAATTCTACGAAAGGGCGGGCCGCGTGCGCTGTTTGGGCAGTGACGAAAGGTACGGCTCGGTAACGGTCATCGGCGCGGTCTCTCCGCCAGGAGGAGACATTTCGGAGCCGGTTTCGCAAAACACGCTCCGTGTCACAAAGGTTTTCCTTGCGCTGGATGCATCGCTTGCATACATGAGGCACTTCCCGGCGTTCAACTGGCTGAAGAGCTATTCGCTTTACAAGGAGGGCCTCGAGCCCTGGCTTATGGAAAACATTTCGTCCGATTTTCCCCAGCTGACGAAAAAGGCGATGGCGCTTCTGCAAAAAGAGGCCGAGCTCCAGGAGGTCGTGCAGCTTGTAGGGCCGGACGCGCTTCCGGAGAAGGAGCAGGCCGTGCTGATGGTAACGAAGATGATCAGGGAGGACTACCTCCAGCAGAACGCTTACAGCGACGTTGATGCGAGATGCAGCCTCCAGAAGCAGTACGTGATGCTCAAATCGATACTCAAGTTCGGCGACAGGACGAATTCGGCGCTTGACCTGGGCATCCAGCTGAAGAAGATACAGGAGCTTCCGTCCAAAACGAGGATAGGAAGGATGAGGGAGATCCCAGAGGGCAAGCCCGAGGAATTCGACAGGCTCCAAAAGGAGATGGACGAGGAGTTTGAAACCCTGATAAAGAAAAGGTGATTATTATGAAGGAATACAAAACGATTACGCAGATTGCGGGGCCGCTTGTTTTCGTTTCGGACATTTCCGGCGTGAGTTACAACGAAATCGTGGAAATCATGCTGCCGAGCGGGGAAAGGAGAAAAGGGCAGGTGCTTGACATAAGCGAAAGTATCGCCGTCATCCAGGTTTTCGGCCCGACATCCGGCATTAATACCACGGGAACGTCCGTACGTTTCCTTGGCGAGACGATGAGGATCGGGCTCAGCACCGAGATGCTCGGCCGCGCATTCACGGGGCTTGGAGAGCCAAGGGACAAGGGGCCGAAGATAATCCCCGAAGAGAAGCTGGACATCAACGGGCTTCCGATCAATCCGTATTCGCGAGAGACTCCTGCGGAGTTCATCCAGACGGGCATATCAACGATAGACGGAACGAACACGCTTGTCAGAGGACAGAAGCTTCCTATTTTCTCTGGCGCCGGGCTTCCGCACAACCAGCTCGCGGTGCAAATCGCAAGGCAGGCCAAGGTGCGCGGAAGCGGTGAGAAATTCGCGGTCGTTTTCGCTGCGGTTGGAATCACGCACGAGGAGGCATCCTTCTTCATCCGCGATTTCGAAAAGACCGGCGCGCTGGAAAATGCCGTGCTTTTCCTGAACCTTGCAGATGACCCGTCGGTCGAGCGCCTTATTACGCCGAGGCTTGCGCTCACCACTGCGGAATATCTCGCCTACGAGCAGGACATGCACGTTCTCGTGCTCATCACCGACATGACGAATTATTGCGAAGCGCTGCGTGAGATTTCCTCGGCAAGAAACGAAGTGCCGGGCAGGCGCGGCTATCCGGGTTACATGTATACCGACCTCTCCACGATTTACGAGAGGGCGGGAAGAGTAAAGGGCGCGAAGGGCTCGGTCACGCAATTGCCAATCCTTACGATGCCCGGCGATGACAAGACCCATCCGATTCCGGACCTTACCGGCTACATCACGGAAGGCCAGATTATTCTCAACCGGGACATCCACAGGAAGAACATCTATCCGCCTGTCGACATCCTGCCTTCGCTTTCAAGGCTGATGAACAAGGGCATCGGGCCCGGTAAAACAAGGGAGGACCACAAGGGGGTTTCCGACCAGCTCTACGCCGCTTACGCTTCCGGAAGGGACCTGAGAAGCCTCAGCGCAGTCGTAGGAGAGGAGGCGCTTACCGCAACGGACAGGCGCTACCTAAGGCTTGCGGATGAATTCGAAAAGCGATTCGTCCAGCAGGGGCCGTATGAGGACAGGACCATAGAAAGGACGCTCGAAATCGCATGGGACCTTCTTTCGATATTGCCCGAAGAGGAGCTAAAGAGGGTCAAGACAGAATACATCAAGAAGTATCTGCCCAAACACAAGGAGGAAGAGAAAAAGGAGTAGGTAACAAATGGCAGTTGCAACGGATGTAAATCCTACGAGGATGGAGCTCATCAAGACGAAGGAGAGGATAGCCCTTGCCAAGAAAGGCCACAAGCTCCTGAAGCAGAAACGCGATGCGCTCATCCTTGAATTCTTCAAGATACTGAAGAAGGCCGAGGATTTGCGCGGGGAGCTTGCGAAGAAGATGGCAAAGGGCTACCGCTCGCTCGCCGTTGCGCAACTCTACCATCCCGTCCACCAGCTGGAGAAGGTTTCGCTGGACCTGAGGAAGGACATAGACCTCGACGTGGAAGTCCGCAACGTCATGGGCGTGAAAATCCCGTCAATCGAAGTGAAGATGGAGCAGAAGGATTTCATAAGGCTGCCCGGCTATTCCGTGGCAGGGACGAGCGCGAAGATAGACGAGGCGGTGCAGGACTTCGACGAGATTCTTGCGATGGTCATAAAGCTTGCTCAAACTGAGACGGCGATAAAAAGGCTTATCCTGGAAATAGAAAAGACAAAGAGGCGCGTAAACGCACTTGAGTACGTGCTCGTCCCCAGGCTCGAGGACACGAAGAACCTGATCGCATTCCGCCTTGACGAGATGGAAAGGGACAGCTTCGTTTCGCTCAAATCGATAAAGAGGAAGCTCGAGGAAAAGAAAACGTACTAATCAATATCCGTGTACTCATTCGTTTTCTTCACCCATTCATGCCAGCCGAGCTTCGGATTGTCGTTCACGTCCCTCAACCCCGCCCTGCAGATGAACTCCTCGAAATAAGGCCAGTATTCCGTTTCCTGCACGCCTTCCATCTCAGGAGTTACGAAGCTTGCTGCTGATTCCCTGCATGAGTCATCATTCAAGTCATGGCTGTCGAACCATGCGACGAATTCCATCCGGTCCTTCTTTTCCTCAAGAATCTCGAATACCTTGTCGATATATTCGGCCTGCTTCTCTTCGCTTGAATGGAGCATGGCCGATGTGCTCCATCCTGTTTCGGTTATTACGAAGGGCTTGCCAGAAATCGCGTCTATCTCATCGAAATACGTATCCGCCTCATCGATGCTCCTGTTGAACGCGAAATTCTCGCCATGGATATAAAGCGTGAATGCGTTGAAATCGCCTACATCAGCCAGCTCCTCAATTATGTATGTGGTATTCGTGTCCCTCGCGGCATGATATGCGAAAACGGTGCCCACCCGCGCATCAGGATATTCCGCCTTTATCCTGTCGCGCGCGTATCCGTAGAACTCCCTGAAATCATCTATTTCGTCGGGATGGCCTGCGAGATAGATGTTGATTTCATTCCCTACTTCGAAATATTCAATTGTGTCCTTGTACCTGCCTACGAACTCCACCATGAAATCCGCGAATCTCTCCTTGAATTCCGGGTCGCTGAAGCTCCTGAATTCCATGTCGCGCGGTATTTCTCCAAGCTTGTTCGTATAAACCACGGAAACGACCGCGGACATCTTCATGCCGTTCACTTTATTCACTTCGACGATGTAATCGGGTGAACTCCAGTTGCGCTCCCCTTCTGCTTTTTCCATGTCCCCCCATGTGAAATACATGTGCGTCATGGAAGCGCCGGCCTCCCTCGCCTCCTTTATGTTCGCGCAATAGACCTCCCAGAATTTTTCGTTTGGAGGTATGACTATTAAGCCGACCCTGCCTTTTCCGGAATAAGCAGGAGGCGGTTCGTATGAGCATTTTGCCGAATTTATTATAGCATCAGCCGTCTCCCCGTCAAAACTGCCTTTCGGGCAGCCCACCCCGACCACATAACTCGCGCATTCGCAGTAAACAATCCCGTTTTTCAGATGGTATTCGTTTCCTTCCACGGTTATGTCGCCTTCGAATACATTTCCGTTCCATTCCGCATCGGGCATGTAGCTGCTGAACGCAGCCTTCACCCACCCCGGAACCACAAACGGGTATCTTTTTACGGAAAGCGCGCATGGCGGCCCCCCGATTCTGTTGAGGATGTCCTCCTCACTCTGCTTTTCCATCGGCTGCCAGGAGGACGGATACTCCAGCGAAAAATTGGCGTCCGTAAACACCGTCATCGTTTCTTCCGGAGGAGGTTCCGGCGGGGTTTGCAGCGGAACTTCGCTTTCTTCTCTCTGTTCCCCGCCAATGCATCCAAGAAGTAAAAATCCCAATGCAAGAATAAGAATCGTGCCTCGCATGGAAAGAATGGGCAGGCATGTTTATTAACTTTAGCGCACATTAATTCTTTCTAGTCTTGAGGTGTTTTGAAAATGAGAGGCAAACATATGCATGCGAGGGGAAAGAAATCGGCCGAAGAGAAGCCCGGCAGCGAATTCGGCAGATTTGCAGGCCGGCTGACTCCTTCTGAAATATTGGAAGTAAAGGAGCTTACCCGGCTTCACAGCATCCCGGATACCGATGAGCGGGTGATCACTGATGTCGCCATAACGTCCCCGTCTTCCAGGGCGAGGGTGCGGGCAACTGAAATGGTCGTCGATCCGGCAAACATGCGCAAAATCCTCGATGGTTCGCCCCACACGGATTCCAAAGAACTCGCGAGATGCAAATTGAGGGGGCTTGGATACGACGTATAAGACGTAAGTGTTTTCCCTTACGTTTTCCTCTTATTTTTAAACCTTGTTTTCCCACCTATTCCAGGTGATACTAATGGTTGAAAAGGAAAAAGGGATGTGCTGTACGCCGCAATCGTGCTGCGGCTTTCTTCCTCTCGTGGTGATAGTGCTCGTGCTGTTCGGGGGATTCTATTTCCTCTCTACGGTGCAGCAGCCTACCATCAACGTGAGCGACAATATTCCGCCCGAGCATACGATAAGCGTAAGCGCGACCGCAAACGATTACGTCGACCCCGATCTTCTCGTCCTGCAAGTAAGGATAGAGACCGAAGCCGATGATGCAAAGGACTCGCAGAGCGGGACTGCGGAAAAAACAAATGCCGTAAAAGCGGCATTGAGCGCGCTCGGCATAAGCGACGATAAGATAAAAACGTCGTCTTATTCGGTTGACAAGGTGCAGGAGAGCCACTACATCTGCAGGAACGAAACCGCAGGCACCGACTGCTACTGGGATTATGTTACGAAGGGATACAAGACAACCCACGTCCTCAAAGTGGATGTTGAGAACCTTGCCATCGGCGGCGATGTCGTGGATTCCGCGATAACGGCGGGTGCGACTTCGGTCGATTCGATTTCATTCACCCTGAAGCCCGAGACAAGCAACCGGATAAAGAACGAACTGCTCCAGCAAGCATCCTCCACAGCGAAGGCCAAGGCGCAGAGCATCGCAACCGGTACTGGCGTGACGCTGGGAAATGCTTTGTATGCAAGCGAGAGCTATGACTACTATTCAGCATACCGGAACTACGATGCCGTGTACGGAGCTGCAGAAGCGGCCGTTCCCGCGCCGACCGAGCTTTACAGCGGGGAAATACAAGTGACCGCGACGGTATCGGCAAATTTCGAGATCGAGTGAGCAAACCAATCTCCTTTTATTTTTTCTTTTCTTTTTATCCGCATGAACTGGCGGCCGCATTTCACGATAGGCGCATTCGCAGGAGCGATAGTCGCCCTCGCCCTTCATTGCGAAATTTTCATCATTTTCCTTGCTGCGATAATCGGCGGCATTTCGGCGCTTGCGCCCGATATCGACCATGATTCGAGCAAAATACGCAAGGCTGCGGACCTTACGGTGCCCATTTTCGGCATCTTCTTTGCGCTTTCCTCCTCCTGCTACACAGACGTATTGTGCATAACGGACAACTGGAAAGGCATAATAGTATCCGCGCTTGCGATAACCGGCCTATATACGATCGTAATAACCTACCTCAAGCCGTCCCACCGCGGGATAATACATTCGCTCCTATTTGCGCTCGCTTACTTTGCGGTGCTTTACGCAATTTCGGATTTCGCCTTCGCCCTTTTCGGATTTGTGGGCTATGCATCGCATCTTCTTGCGGATGGCGAGATAAAATTAGCCTGAAGCCGTGCTGTTGCTCACGTACATGCTGTAAGAGTTTACGCAGATCTCCTTCTCAGGCGCCGTGGTTATGAAGTCGCAGAGGCTCACGTCATTGCGGAGCTTTGCGGATTCCGTGTAGCATTTGTTTCTCCATTCCTCCTGCGCAACGCCATGGCAGTAGATGTAATTCAGGTTCGCATTGCCCAGTATTATGCCCTGATAGCAGGTTCTTGCGAATTTCGGGTTGTTCATCATGTCACACGCCATCGGGTTGCCGTATTTCTTGCCGTACTCGAAGAAGCAGCTGAACTGGTTCGTCGTGGCAAGTGGGTGAATTCTCTGGCATCCGATTACATCCCCGGTGCCAAGCGTGTATGCGGAATAGCATTTCCACAGGTTGTCGAGCTGAAGCGTCCCGGACGAGTCGCAGATTGTGATGTCCTTCTCCTTCGCCGCAAAATAGGAATAGCATTCAAGGGAATATTGCGTCTCCTGGGTTATCTCGCTGCACATCATCCTGTTGTCCGTGAATATCGCATAAAGCTCCCAGCAGTATTCCCTCTGCGGGATTAGTTCGAGGTCCGCACAGCTGCCGTGCGTATTCGTAAGGATTGAGTAGCACGCCTGTTTTTTTGC
>JACCLJ010000025.1 GCA_013425425.1 Microcaldota archaeon | reverse complement strand
GAAGATGCAGTGAAAATCACTCCTGAAACGGACAAAATACCGCCAGAACTTCATTCGGATGAATTCGAAGCACCGGTGCCCATGTCCGGGCCAATCAATACCGCAGGGGCTGAGGATGGGCCTTTCATGATGCCCGACGGAAATACGTTTTATGTCTTTTTCTCCCCGGACGTAACGGTTCCGGTGGAAAAGCAGCTTCTTGACGGCTCAACCGGAATATACGTTTCGCACAAGGTTAACGGGCAGTGGAGCGAGCCCGAAAGGATAGTCCTTAACGATGACATCGCTCTAGATGGATGCGAATTCGTGCAGGGCAATAGAATGTGGTTCTGCTCTGCCCGTGCAGGATACACCGGCGTGCGCTGGTTCAGCGCGGAGTACAAGGACGGAAAATGGCAGAACTGGCAGAATGCCGATGAAGAGCTTAAGACAGATGAATTCGAAACCGGAGAGCTGCACATAAGCAATGATGGCAGCGAATTGTATTTTCATTCCAACCGGACCGGCGGAAAGGGCGGCTTGGACATCTGGGTTTCAAAGAAAGTCAACGGGGAATGGGGAGAACCCGTGAATGTGGAAGCGGTAAATACCGAAAGAAATGACGGATGGCCTGCACTGAACCCTGCGGAAGACGAATTGTGGATTACACGGGACTACGGCATATGGCGGTCGAAGAGTGTGAATGGAAGCTGGACAGAGCCCGAGCTTATTGTTTCAGCTCTTGCAGGGGAAGCGACTATAGATAACGAAGGCAACGTCTACTTCACGCACCATTTCTATGAGAATGACACGATGCTTGAGGCGGACATTTACATGATAAAGAAGAAGTGAAATAAAAAGAAAAAAAATAAAAAAAAGAAATCATCTGGCTTCCTTTACCGTAAAGGAAATGATCATGCTGGACAAGCCGCTGAATAAGAGGTTTATTCCGAACAGCAGGCCGATCACCCAGATGGAATCGGATGGCCATCCCACCAAGATGAGGATTCCCAGCAGAATCGTTATTATCCCGTCAAACAGCAGCCAGGCGTGGTTGTAATCCGGCTTCAGTTTGAACGCCAAAGCGGCTGTCAATATGCCCTGCACCAGAAGCAGCACTCCGAGAACGAGGGTGAGGGTGACCACTCCGCTCAGCGGATACACCAGCAGTAGCAGGCCCACGAGCGCGTAAAGTATCCCGCTAAGGAGCGTAAACATGAATCCTTTCCAGCCGCGCACCATGAACGCCATGGCAATATGCGCCAGGCCGCCGATGAGCAGCAGAAGCCCCAACAGCACTTCTATGGCGAAGGTGCCGGCAACCGGGAATATTATTATCGTAAACCCGAAAAACATCAGCAGTATTCCCAGAGCGAGGAACCATCCCCACTGTTTCTGCAATCCTCCAGTTTTAAACTTTTTTCCAGCCATTTTTGAATCACCTTTATTTGTTTTTGTAGTGTAAATTCGATAATGTGGAGAATGCAAGGCATTCTCAACAGTTGAAAAACGAAGTTTTTCAACATTTACACTGCAGACAAATTTTTTTGCAAAATTTGTCTTGTATTGGGAAATTGATGAGAACCCATCCTTTTTAAACATTTCTCTCTAAATTCATCCTGCGCATATTATATCTAACTATAATATATGCTCGAAATGCACCGTTGAACACCCCATGACGTTGATGGGATTCGGCGGGAAGATGCGATGGGTTCGCTCACACTCCAATCGAAGAGAGAACCCGCAAAAAATACTTCAAAGAGGTAGACGAAATGGCAGAGGAATGCAACGATAAGAAGTGCTACAGGCACGGAAACGTCAGGGTAAGGGGAGAGCGGCTCTCGGGCAAAGTCGTCAGCACGAAGGGAAAGAACACCGCGATAATCGGAAGGGACATAACGAAAAAGATCGCCAAGTACCAGAGGTGGGCGAAGGAGAGATCGAGAATCGCCGTGCACAACCCGCCATGCATAAATGCGGCCGTGGGCGACATAGTGCTGATAGGCGAGACGAGGAAGCTGAGCAAGACGAAGGCATGGACCGTCATGGAAGTGGTCCAGGGGACTTCGAAATAATCATACAAATAGGTGGTTTGAATGAAAGGATTGACTGGAAATGTGGTGAAGACACTTACGACCTGCACATGGCTGCCCTGCACGGACAACAGCGGCGCAAAAATCGTCGGAATCATAAGCGCGGTAGGGTTCAAGGGAAAAAGGGGGAGGGGGCCGCATCTCGGCGTCGGCAACGTGGTCATCGCTTCGGTGAAGAAAGGCAAGCCGGACATGGTGAAGAAAGTAGTCAAGGCGCTCATAGTCAGGCAGAAAAAGGAATACCGGAGGCCGAACGGGATGCGAGTTGCGTTCGAGGACAACGCCGCGGTGCTTGTCACGGATGATTTCCTTCCCGTCGGAACGGAAATCAAGGGCGTGGTTGCGAAGGAGATAGCGGAAAGATTCCCGAAAGTCGCGGCCGTATCCTCAGGCGTTGTTTAAGGGGTTGTTTGGCATGAAATCGGACACTGAAAGAAAAAAATATTATCAGGCGGACCTGCATCAGAAGAGAAACTATCTTCACGTTCATCTTTCAAAGGACCTAAGGGCGAAGCTGAAGAGGAAAAAACGCGCGGTTCTTGCAAGAAAAGAAGACCGGGTTAAAATAATGAGGGGGCCGGGGAACGGAAAGGAAGGGAAGATTGCGCGCGTTGACGTTTCGAAGAGAAAGATTTTTGTGGAGGGCATCACGGTGCAAAATTCCAAAAAGAAGGAAGTCCTGGTGCCGCTTGAGCCCTCGAACCTTCTGCTCATAGCGCTCGAATCCACGAAGGAAAGAAAGGAGCTGTTTTCGGAGGAAGCGTTCAGGAAGCCCGAGAAAAAGCATGAGAAGAAAGAAGAGGGGAAGGAAAAACCAGAGGAGGCCGCGACGGCAAAAGCGCCTGCGGCAGCGAAACCGCCCCAGCATGGGGAAGCGCCCGTGCCCAAAGCGCACGAAGCGCCGAAGGTCCATCAGACATCAAGGTGATATGCATGGCAAAGCGAGGAGGAACAAGGCATATGAAGCGGCTTGCCGCACCGAAGGCAATGCCCATAACGAACAAGAAGGAAACGACATGGATCGTAAAGCCGATGCCGGGGCCGCACGGAACGAAGCGGTGCATCCCTCTCGGCGTTCTGCTGAGGGACATCCTCAAGGTTGCAAAAACGCTCAGGGAGGCAAAGAGAATACTCTACATGAGAAAAGCCCTTGTCGACGGAAAAGCAAGGGTGAGCGAAAAATTCCCGGTGGGGCTCATGGACGTCATCTCCTTCCCGGATGCAAACAAGCACTACAGGATCATAGTCGACTGGAAGGGAAGGCTCGTCCCGATGGAAATCGAAGGCGGAAAGGCGGCAACCAAGATCCTCACCGTCGTGAACAAGCACACCGCGCCTGGAAAAAAGACGATGCTCACCTTCCATGACGGAAAGAACCTGGCCGGAGACAACCACGTGAAGATAGGGGACAGCGTCATCGTGAACCTGCCGAAAGCCGACATGGTTTCGCACCTCAGGCTGCAGCCGGGCGCAAGATGCCTCATTAGCGAAGGCAAGCACTCCGGAAAAATCGTCACGCTTAAGGAGATACTCAAAAGAAAAGGGGGAAAAAGGCCCGAAGTGCTGGTCACGGATGAAGGAGGGGAATTCCTCACCGTCCTCAACTATCTTTTTGTCGTAGGGCCGGATTTTGAGGTGAAGAAATGAGCGACAACCCGATGAGAATCATACTCGTAGAAAAGGTCACGGTAAACATCGGCACTGGCCAGCCGGGCGAGGCGCTGGACAACGCGAAAGGCCTCCTGCAAAGGCTTTGCGGGGGAAGGAAGCCGATAGAGACGAACGCAAGGAGGAGGGAGCCGGCATTCAAGCTCAGGAAAGGCCTTGCGATAGGCACTGCAGTGACGTTGCGGGGAAGCGAGGCGGAGTCGTTCATTGTGAAGGCTCTGGCCGCAAAGAGAAAGACCATAAAGAGCGGGAACTTCGACCGCGAGGGCAATTTCTCGTTCGGCGTTGCGGAATACATAGATTTTCCAGGAGCGAAATACGACCCTGCAATCGGCATGTACGGCTTTGACGTGTGCGTCACGCTCAAAAGGCCCGGAAAAAGGGTGGCGAAGAGAAGGCTGAGAAAATCCAGGATAGGGAAGAAGCACAGGATTTCGAAGGAGGAGGCCATTGAATTCGTCAAAACCCGGTTCGGCGCTAAAATAGAGTGATTCTTATGAAAGAAAAAAAGCGTGTAAGGGATAATTCCGGCATGTACAAGGGAAAAGGGACGAGGATCTGCAGGAACTGCGGCACGGCCCGCGCAATCATCAGGAAGTACGGCCTTCGGATATGCAGGAGATGCTTCCGCGAGATGGCGGAATCGATAGGATTCAGGAAATACGGTGGTTGATATGGTTGATCATCTTGCAGATGCGCTTAACACGATGAAAACGCACGAGATTGTCGGACAGAACAAATGCTCCGTGAAGGCGACGAAGCTCACCGAGGAAGTCCTCAGGCTGCTGAAAGAGCATGGTTATGTGAAGGGCTTCGACATGGTGGACAACGGCAGGGGCGGCAATTTCAATGTGGATCTTGACGGAAGGATAAACGATTGCGGCGTGATAAAGCCGAGATTCCCCGTGAAAAAGGGCGAATGGGCGAAAAAGGAGGAGCAGTACATTCCAGGTGTCGGAATCGGCCTTCTCATCGTCTCGACATCGCAGGGGATAATGACAAATGTCGATGCGGAGGAGAAGAAGATAGGCGGCAGGCTGCTCGCCTATATCTATTAGGTGTTCATTATGGTAGTCATTCCAGAAGGGGTTACGGTCGAAATACGCGGGATGAACGTCACTGCAAAGGGGCCGAAAGGCTCGGTGTCGAAAAAGTTTTCCCCGATCATAAGCATCGAGAAAAAGGGCAACGAGGTCGTGGCAAGCGGAAGCGAAAAGGAGAAGGCCTACCTCGGCACGGTCAACTCCCTGCTTGCGAACATGCTCACGGGAGTGTCGCAGGGATACAGCCATTCGCTGAAAATACTCTATGCGCATTTTCCGGCAACGCTCGACATCAAGGCCAGCACCATTCTCGTGAAGAATTTCCTCGGGGAAAAGCATCCGAGGAAGGCGCGCATAATCGGCGCAACCAAGGTTGAGGCGAAGGCGCAGAGCGTCACGGTCTCCGGTCCGGACAAGGAAGCGGTCGGCCAGACAATCGCGAACCTCAAGGCTTCGATGAAGATAAGGAAAAAGGACTGCCGCGTCTTCCAGGACGGAATCTATGAGGCTGCCGAATAGGGTGAAAATCATGGTCGTGAAAAAACAAGCCAAAACGAGAAAGAGAAGGATACGGAAAAAGAACAAGCCGGCTTTCTATCCGCTTAACTTCGGCTTCATGAAAAGCGTGAAGGGAAGGTGGAGGAAGCCCCACGGCACTGCGAACAAGAAACGCAAGAAATGCCGCTTTGCCGGAGCGCTCCCGAAAATCGGCTACCGGAATCCGAAAGCCGTAAGGGGGATGAGAGTCGAGGGCAGGAGCGAAGTCCTCGTGAGGAATCCGGAGGAGCTGAAGCGCCTGAAGGAAAAGAAGGACGTGGTTGCGAGGATAGCCGGTTCCGTTGGCGCAAAAAAGAGGGCTGCGATGGGCGCACAGGCCAGGGCGCTCGGGATAACGATAGTGAATCTCAGGGAAAACCACCCTGGGGAGAAAGGGTGACGATTATGTCTGTTCACACAGTACGCAGATTGGCGGCCGACCTGCTAAACGTCGGCGAAAACAGGATACGGATAAATCCGGCGAACATGAGCGAGGTGCTCAGCGCCATGACGAGGATAGACGTCCGTGCGCTCATAGACAAGAAGACAGTAACCGCGGCGCCGAAGAAAGGAAGGAGGAAAAATGAAAAGAGGAAGCGGAGGGGGGAAGGAAGCCGCAAGGGAAATGCGGGCGCGCTCGCAAAGACGGAATGGATGAAGAAGGTGCGGGCGCAGAGAAAACTGCTCAGGACTCTCGTGGAACTTGGTGCCGTGGCGAAGGAAAACAAGCGGCCGGTATACATGAAGGTCAAGAGCGGCATATTCAGGAGCAAAAAAGCGATGATTGCCTATCTCAAGGAAAACGGGATCGTTTCGCAGGAATTCGAGCTTCCGAGAGAGGCAAAGCGAGAGGTACATAACGAGGCAAGGAAAGAAGCAAAGCGAGAGGTAAAACCAGAGGTAAAACCAGAGGCAAAGAGAGACGTAAAAAAGGGTGAAATGAAATGACGCGCGCAAAAGGTCCTACTTTCAGGGTGCCTTTCAGGAGGAGGAGGGAGAAGAAGACGAATTACGGCAAGAGGCTCGGCCTCGTGAAGGGCGGGATGCCCCGGATGGTCGTGAGGAAAAGCAACCGCTACGTGACCGTGCAGTTCGTCGAGTTCAAGCCCGACGGCGACAGGACGCTCAACATCGTGAGCGGAAAGACGCTCGAAAAGCAGTTCAAATGGCCATCGAAGAGGAATTCCTGGAGCGCATATCTTGCAGGCTTATACGCGGGCAGGCAGGCCGCGAAGAACGGAGTCAAGGAATTCGTGCTGGACATCGGCATGCAGACGCCGTCGAAAGGCTCGGTGCTTTTCGCAGCGCTTCAGGGCGCGGTGGATGCGGGCCTGAAAACGAATTTCGACGGGGAGAAGGTCCCTTCGGACAAGCTCTCGAACCCGCCGGACGCCATAAAGGCGCTGTTCGATGAAACGAAAAAGAAGATTCTCGGAGGATGATTTTTATGAAAAGAAGAGGAGGAGGCGGGCAGTCAGTTGAGAAGATCAAGCCGATAGACCGCGAAACATGGCAGCCCAAGACAAAGCTGGGCCAGATGGTGAAGTCGGGCGAGGTTTCATCCTTTGAGGAGGTAGCCAACAGCGGAAAGCCGATTCTCGAGCCCGAGATGATGGACATACTCGTTCCGGACATGGAAGTGGAAACGCTCGAGGTCAGGACGACGCAGAGGGTTACGGACTCGGGAAAGAGGACGAAGTTCCGCGTGCTAGTTGTCGTGGGGGACAGGAAAGGCCACGTGGGCGTGGGCGCGGGCAAGAGCGAAGAGCTCAAGCCGGCGATGGACTACGCGGTGAGGAACGCGAAGAAGAGCATACTGTCCGTGAAGATGGGCTGCGGAAGCTGGGAGTGCAGGTGCACGAACCCGCATTCGGTCCCGCAAAGAATAGCAGGGAAAGAGGGGAGCACCGTGGTTACGCTGAAGCCTGCGCCGAGGGGGCTTGGTCTTGCTTCAAACAGCATAGTCAAGAAGGTTCTGGGCATGGCCGGAGTGAAGGATGCGTGGAGTTCCACGACCGGAGGCTCGAACACCTACAACATGGCAATGGCGACGCTGAAGGCGCTTGACGCGCTGAGCACGCTGAAGCCTGCGCCGGAGTGAGGGGATCCAGATGAAAATGGCAATCATCCGCATCCGCGGAATAAGAAAAATAAAACCGAAAATAAAGAAAACGCTCGAGCTGCTCAGGCTCGGAAAGCCGAATTACTGCACCATTGTCGACGATTCGAAGGCGAGCATGGGCATGATTACGGTTGTAAACGATTACGTCGCGTTCGGCGAAATAGACGGCGAAACGCTTTTCCGCCTCATTTATAAAAGGGGTATGAGAGGTTCAAAACACATACGGGAGATGTACGAAAAGGAGAAGATAATGGAGATGGCGAAAGGCATAATGGACGGAAAGGCGAAGGTTTCCGAAGTCGCCGATCCGGTATTCATGCTTCATCCGCCCAGGAAGGGATACAAGGACACGAAAAGGGCGTATCCGCGGGGCGACCTGGGAAGGCGCGGCGATATCGGCCTGCTTCTCAGGAGAATGATGTAGTCATAGGGTGAAACGTTATGGTCAAAAGAAAAGCAAGACGGCACAGGCAATATCTCGGTTCAAGGTCCCACGGCAGGGGCAATGCAAAATGCGGAAGGGGAAGCGGAGAACGCGGTGGAGTCGGCAATGCCGGAATGTGCAAGCACAAGGGAAGCTGGATCGCATTGCACGACAAGGATTATTACGGGCGCTCCTCGCGCGGTTTCGTGAACCTTGCCAAAAAAAAGCCCATGAAGAAGCTTGCCCATCTTTACGATATCAACCATAAGGCCTTGACAGGCAAGCTGGAAAAGAAAGGGGAAAAGTACGTCTTCGAATTCCGGGGAAAAATACTTTCAACCGGAAACGTCACCGTTCCGGTCAGCATAAAAGCGCTTGAATGGAGCGGCAGGACGGAAGAAAAAGTCAAGGCGGCCGGCGGCGACATGGCAAAGCTGGAACGGAAGTGAGGACGGTTCCATGGACATCTTCGGCCTTGTTCATTCGATTGCATCCCATCTTCCTGAGATAAAGGCACCTGTGGCGCCGCCAAGCGCGAAGGAAAGGCTAATCTGGACCGGCGTTGCGCTCGTCCTCTTCTTCATGATGTACAACACCACATGCTTCGGTGTCGTGCATTCCCAGGGCACTTTTGATTTCCTCCAGACGATAACGGCTTCGAAGATAGGGAGCCTTCTTACCGCGGGCATCGGGCCCATAGTTTTCGCAAGCATTTTCCTGCAGCTTTTCAATGGCGCAGGCCTCCTGAGCCTCAACATGAAGGACAAGGAAGACAAGAAGAAATTCCTGGAAACGCAGAAAGTTCTCGCCATCGTCCTGGCGCTCGTGGAGGGAATCATATTCGTTGTCACGCTGAAAGTCGGGATAACGCCCATTTTCACAAACCTCGGCGAGGGAATGGTGGCCACTGTGGCCGGCGGGCAGGCGGTCAACGCGCCGTATACGATGGTGCTCGTCATCCTCCAGATCGCCTTTGGTTCGATTATAATCCTCTATCTGGACGAGATAGTCACGAAATACGGCATCGGCAGCGGAATCAGCCTGTTCATCGCAGCGGGTGTTTCCTTCTCCATAGTCACAGGGGTAACGGCGCTGATATTCGGCTCGGGCGGAATCGTATCGGTGATGTCCGAGGGCGGAGCGGAGGCGTTGCCCAATGCCCTGCTTGCGATAGCGCCCTTCATCTTCACGATAATCGTCTTCTTCGTAGTGGTTTATGCGGAGGGAATAAAGGTCGAGATACCGATAGCGTTCGAGCGCGTGCGGGGCCTGGTGCCAAAGCTGCCGCTGAAATACTTCTACGTTTCGAACATCCCGGTCATATTCGCGTCCGCATTGATACTCAACATCCAGCTTTTCGGGACTGCGCTGCAGGGGAATTATTTCACCATACCATTAACGGACATAGACATAACGGGCATCGTGCACGCAATAGGCTATGTCGATTCGCAGGGGCAGCTCCGCGACGGGCTGCTTTATCTCATGACGCCGATTTATGCAGGCAGCGGCACCCTCGCGCATTGGGAGTTCCTCATAAATGCGCAGACGCCAATCTACCATATTCCTGAATGGGTCCATGCGATAATGTACGTCCTCACACTATCAGTGCTGTCGCTGCTCTTCGGCCTTTTCTGGGTCGAGACCGCGAACATGGATGCGAAAAGCGTCGCAAACCAGCTAATGGGCTCCGGGCTGCAGATTCCCGGATTCAGGAGGGACCCGAGAATGCTCGAGACGATACTGAACAAGCATATCCTGCCGCTGACCGTCCTCGGCTCCATATCCGTAGGGCTTCTGGCAGGAATCGCAGACCTCACGGGCGCGCTGGGAACCGGAACCGGCATCCTGCTTAGCGTCGGCATACTCTACAAGATGTACGAGCAGATGGAGCAGCAGCAGATGTTCGAGCTCTATCCTGCCCTGAAAGGCTTGACCGGAGGCTAAAATATGATAATCGTGATGGGATTGCCGGGTGCGGGAAAAAGCACGG
>JACCLJ010000127.1 GCA_013425425.1 Microcaldota archaeon | reverse complement strand
CATCGTAATTTGCCGTCGGGACGACCTCTACGCCGCAGAACTCCCCTGTCAGGCCCCTTCCCCCTGCGCAGCTCGCTCCTTCCGTCCCGCTCTTCGGGAAAACTATGGGGATGGTCCGAAGGCCCGAGAACACCTGCTTGTTGTAGGAGTATCGGGTGCCGTCCGGGCTTTCGATGCAGCATTTGTCCGGAGTTTCCAATCCGGCCAGCACATCCATGTAGAGGTCCGAAGAGATGTATGACGGTTCATAGATTCTCGTTTCTATGGTTCCGTTGTAATAATTATAGGTGCAGACGAATCGTTTGAGGCTTTCGTTGCAAAGCTGGCAGGGGTTAAGGAATGTTCCTGCCGGGCAGGTCCATTCGATACTGGCGGGATAGCCTTCCGGCACGCCGCACTCAACGCCGTTCCCGCAAGTTTTGTTGCATGCGCCCATGGATTTCTCATAGGCCGTGCAGATGCTGCAATTGATTGCGTCGACCGCGGCAACCCGGCTATATATCACGAGGGGCGAAGGATTCGCGAAATCGTTCATTCCTTTCTGCACTGCGCAGAATGTCGTTGTCTGGTCACCGACGCCGCTGCTTGTATCGACTATGCCGGTTCCGAGTATATCCGTCTCGCCTCTGGCAGGCATCCAGATAAAGCCCATCAGTCCGGCATCAGCAAGCGTGTCCTGGTTGTCTGCCAGTTTCCCGAGAACGTCTTTCACCCGCTCATCTGTCCAGAAACTGCTTTCCGTACTGATGTAGAAATTCAGCGCTATCGAGGGCTTCTGCGCGATCTGGAGGACCTTCCTGCTGCGCGATGAAAGATGATTAAGCACGTCATCCGAAAGATTCTCGGTGGTATAGTAGCCGCCGTAGCCGGTTATCTGCGGCGAGTAATCGAACGCGACGATATCTATGTTCTTCCTGATTGCAGAGTCGGAAAAGAGCGATGTGAGCGCATCCTCGAACCTCGCATCGGTAAACGGTGCGATGGGTGCGCTGAGCCTCACCGCGGTCATGCACCTCCAGCAATGCGTCCGCACTATCGCCGAGCGTTCGGAAATCTCTTCCAGCCTTTCCGCCGGCACGGGAATGTACTGTGATTTGTCAACCGTGTCAACGATTACCACGACGCTTCCCATATCTCCGAACAGGCGCTCGAAATCGTATTCCTCGTAATTGCCGCCGAGCTCGGACGGCCTTGTCTTTTCCCAGTTGCTCTCATCGGTCATGTCTATTACGGGCAGAACGGCCGCCTTCATGTAATCGCCGAGGCGCTCTTTCATCAGAAACGCTTCGGGCTGCGTGCGCGGCGAGCCACTGTCCATGAGGTCTGCGCCATCATAATCTTCGACGTCCGTAACGGTCGGCGAGAAGCATTTGAAGTCGCCGGTATCGCAGGAGCATATGGCTCTGGATTCACTGGCGTCTTCCTGCATGCGCGGAAGATAAGCCCAATCGCCTGCCGTTATGTTCTGGTAGGCGATAGTCGATATGGTGCATGGTTCGCACCAGCCATACGGCTTCAGCGAAGGCATGCCCAATGCTTCGTCATATGCGCACTGCCCGAAATCCCTACCTTCGGAAGGCGCGAAAAAAAGATAAATATACTTTGGATAGACGAGAAGATAGTTCTCATCCAGGTTCTCGCTGCTCGAACTGCTGCCATAGTCCGCATCCAGCCCTGCTGCGTTCGTATCAAGGGCATTCGGGGTCGGCAAATCGAAAATGTTCTTTTCCCTGAGCTTCTGCGCGGCAACCGAGCTGAGCATGTAGCTGTCATCTTCGTTATCGTAATATGGCTTGTAGGCAAGCACCCATGGAATTGATGAAATGATAAGCTCGCCGTCGCTCGCGACTTTGTCGTCGCCGAGCTCGCCCGCCATGCCGTCCATCCTTTCCTCGAACAGCGGCGTGAAAGCATCCATGAGCTGCTGCCACTTGGCGCCGTTCGGAGGGCCTATCTCGACCCTTGCATAATCCGTAAGGTCGTTAAGGTTGCATCCTGTCAAACGGTCGCCTAACAAAGTATGTACCAGGTTGTCGTCTCCAAAGCCGTAGCCGATTACCTCCCTTGGATTGGCACCTACGTTAGGTGTCCACATCACTCTTTTTTCCGGCTCCGAAGTCTTTCCGAAAAACACGAAACCGCCGGCAGGCGGATAGGCGCTGCCGACAAGCGTCGGGCAGTCAACTTCGGTTGTCTCGCTGTTAACCCCGTAGAGCTGAGGGCACTCGCTTTTCGGCACTCCGCTTGTGATTGTAATCCCTGCAGGCATCTTCTCTATCGTGATGTCCAGGCCGACTACCATGTCAGCGTTATAGAAATCGAGCACTCCCGCCCCGTTGCCGCATTCGTATGCGCCGAGATCATTGCCACTAAAATCGCACCATTCGCGCCTCAATTCGCATCTGTTATCGGCGCCGGTGTCGCCGCAGTCTCCGATGCAGCTTCCGTTCTTGTAGGACCATTGATCAGTGTGAACATCCGGACAGTCGCCCGGGAAAATATCCTGCTCCTCGACCTGCATTATGTCCGTGCTGTCATATCCGTCTATTTTTATGCGTATCTTTGCAAGCTTCAGCGTGGTTGTTGCGTAATCCACCGGGTCTGCCGCAGAACCCGGAGTTATTCCCGTCGTCGGTGCGCATACCTCGGTGGTCTTACCCCCGGATGTTCCATATGCATTGCAGTCCGCCATGAATTCCACGAGATTGTCCCCGACCTTCTTGAGGTTCGTCCCCCTGCTGTAGAAGTCGAAGGAGCAGCTGCTTGAATAGCATTCTATGGGCGAGGCGCATTCGTAAGGCGCCCTGCCGGCGGCATAGGTCGTTTCGATATTTGTGAATGCAAGCCATTTCCTGTAATACGCCTTGTCCAGCTTCCGGTAGGGCGCACTGTAGCTTAGGTCCGAGGTGTCGGTGCAGGAACCGCCGCTGTCCTCCGTCTGCCCGCTGTAGAGCATCTTGAAGTACTCGTCGAATTTGTATTCGTACCTGTCTCCTGAAACGTCGCCCGCCATGGTGGGGACCGGCACGTCATGCCCGAAGCGGAATTGCGGCTCTGGCGCGGGCGTCGTTTCCATGCATTCGCCGATATTTTCGGCGTCGTATGTTGCGGGTTTGGATTCCGTGTAATCATAACCAAGATAATTCATGTATCTTTCAACCCGGATGTCCGTTTCGCTTGTCTTCGCATTTATATTGCAGTAGCGGTCTGAGAGAGGGAAATAATACCTGTAGTTGTCATATTCATCGAAGCTTCCGCCTACCCCGACGCGGAAGACGTTTATGGATGCCTTTGTGTTTTTCATTATCGACCTGAGCCTGAGGTCCATCGGGAA
>JACCLJ010000075.1 GCA_013425425.1 Microcaldota archaeon | reverse complement strand
GATAATAGGGATATACCTGATAGAGATCATAATCATACTGGCCATGTTCATGACCAAGATTTCCCAGGGGGAGAACAAGGTTTACATGTGGTATTCGGCAGGGAAGATGCTGATCATCGCCGTTTCGATGTATTTCCTCGTCGCGCTCGCGACGTCGGCGATGTTCGGCCAGCTCATAGAGAGCGCCGTGAGCAGCATAGCGGGATAGCGGCAGCCATTTTATAGTTCTATATGGAATGGAACTGTCTAGAGAAGTTCAATTTCTTCGATTTGAATCGTTCCTTCATGGGGTTGAATTATTCTGCCTCTCACTGCGGCTCGGGAGGCCACGTCCCAGTCCGAGTCGGACGGCCTCCAGAGGCCATCCACGAAGACACGCCAGTCCATGGGGGGGCGCCAAGGCCAGCGGCCGCGAAGCAGATTCAATACGTCCGTAGGGTTGTTTGGCCAGTTCAAATGAGCGTAATCCGGCAAATGGTGTCCCGCATTTTCCATTCCGTATATCGCATCGAAAAATTTGCCGAGGACCGGGGTTTCTCGCAGAAGCTCTTTTACATAACCGCCTTCCAAAGGAAGAGGCATTTCCCACACGTCTCTCGCCCTGATTATTCCTCTGTCGTCCGTAAGCAGGCGTTCTCCGTCGGTTTCCGGATGCTGTACAAGAAGCCCGTCAAAATAGGCAGTTCCATTTTTATAGACCTTTTTGCAGTGCGAGAAATCGGCCAGCGTTCCGGTTGCTTTGTACGAGCCCGTGACCATGCTTCTTGCGACTTCGGGGTTGGTTTTTTCCAGCCTGAACAGTACCCGATAAAAGTCGCCGGATGCTAGCCGCCCCGCTCCGGGGGACAATGTTTGCCTGATATCATTAAGATCATGGGGCATGGTTCTGTTAGGTGGCGTATCTTCCGCGCCTACGATGTTTGGCGCTTCGCGGAGGCCTGACGGCGTCCAGACCAGTACCGGATTTCCATTGTCCGTCATGTCCACGTAGTTCCGGCCTCTTATCTGGAATACCGGATATGTCTTGAGGTTTGCTGCTGACATAAGCATCATCTTTATCCTTATTTATCGGGGAAAGAATTATAAATGTTATTTACTTCTGGGTTGTGATGATATTGCAGGATATTCGGAAATTAAAAGTAAAAAAGGAAGGGCCACGGCCGAGATTTGAACTCGGGCTAAGGGATCCACAGTCCCTTGTGCTAACAGCCCAAGAAGCAGACTCAGTCCGCTTCCGTCTTTCCAGGCTACACCACCGCGGCCATAGTAATAAATGGGTTAACTATGTTTTAAAAATGTTGAAGCCATCAAAAACCGGGGATTATTTTTCTTCTTTCTTCTCCTGAGCTTCCGGCCTCATGAACGGGAACAGGATGACATCGCGTATGGAAAGCGAATCCGTCAGGAGCATCGCCAGCCTGTCGATGCCCATGCCAAGACCGGAAGTCGGCGGCATCCCGACCTCGAGCGCCTCTATGAAATCCTCGTCGAACCTCTGCGCCTCCTCGTCGCCGCGCCTGAATTCCTTCTCGGCGGCCTGCCAGTACGCCCGCAGTCTCGCCGGATCGTTCTCCTCGCAGTATGAAAGCCCCATCTCCCAGCCGTTTATTATCGGCTCGAACGACTCGGCGAAGCGCGGGTCGTCCTTTTTTATCTTCGCCAGCCCGGCCGCCTCGACCGGGTAGTCGTATACGATAGTGGGCTGGATAAGTTTTGGCTGGACCAGCCCCTCGAACGCCGCTATCACCACCTCGCCCCAGCTCTCGCAT
>JACCLJ010000046.1 GCA_013425425.1 Microcaldota archaeon | reverse complement strand
AAATCGTCGCCGGGCTGGAACAGGTACATCAGCGTGACGTTATTGTCGTTGTATTCCTGGATGAACACCGTGCCGATGTCAGTGCTGAAGCCACTGCCGTTTTCAACCGTTATGTTTCTCTCCTCGAAATAGCTTCTCGGCACGACTTCGGTTGAAGACATGTTGTAGTAATGGCTGACGTTGTAGACTCCCAGCGGGTCGTATATGCCATAGCCGTCTTCTGGCGGAAGGGTGACGGTCTTGGACTCGTTCACCTTCATGCCCACCACCCCGTTCACGAACCCGGGGAGGAGACTCGTTCCATTGCCCAGCAGGAGCGGGAATTCCAGCGGTGCATACGTCCTCATCGGAGTGTAAATCGAGTTGTTTCGCGCGACGTCCGTCATGCTGGTATCCAGGACCTTGCCATCAACCGTAAGGATGTAATCCACCGCGACGCTGTCACCGTAATATGCCGCCGGCTGTTCGGGCGGTGGTGGCGGCGGGTTTATGCAACCCAGCAGCAGGAATCCAATCACAAGCAACGCGAGAATCTTTTTCATGCATCACACCTCTGAATCATGGTTAATAATGATATGGGGTCACGGAGATTTGAACTCCGATATGCAGGTTTCTCACGGCTCTGTTGTCCGTTATTTCAGGACAGATCTGGAGCCTGCCGTGTTACCGGATTGCGCGCCGCATAGGCTTTGCACCATGACCCCATGAAACAAACTCGAGCCACTAGACCCGAGAGTATTTTGTTTTTGGCAGGACAGTTTTATATTGGTTTCTGAAGTGGTAAGCCTTTTTCCTTACCATCTCAAGCGCTTTTTAAACATTGGATTCCAAGGAAAATCGGTGATCAAAATGGCAGAAGCAAAATATGTTCTTGGAAGCGGGACCGTCCTGCTGGCGGTCGCGCTGATCGTGGTTCTTGTCGCAGGAATAACTTACGTGCTTACTTCGGGGCAGCAATTGCCGCAGCCTCCCGGAAACGAAACAACGGAGGAGATTCCGAAGATATCCGTCAGCGGCGAGGCGACCAGGACGGTGAGGCCGGACATTCTTGTCATAGGCTTGACCATAGAAACTGAGAATGCCACGGCAACCGCGGCGGAGGCTGCAAATGCCCAGGCGACAGCCGCGCTCAAGGCGGCACTGCTTGCAAACGGCATAAAGGAAAGCGAGATACAGACTTCTTCATATTATACGTATCCGGTATACAACGACAGCTGCTGGTGCGAACCGTGGCCGTGCAGGGGAGATGTGTGCCCGATGTACGAAACTGCGGGAGACGGAGGCGCTGAAGGCGTAGCTGTGGAATCCTATCCGATGCCGCCCTACCCATGCGAATGCAGCCAGGAGATAATCGGGTACAAGAGCACGCATTCGATAATGGTGAAGACGGAGGATACCGAGAGCGGCGGAGAGGTAATTGATGCGGTAGCTGGCGTAAACAACGCCAGATTCGATTATTTCTACTTCTCGCTCAAGGACGAGACGAGGATAGGCATAGAGAGCGAACTTGCGGCGGAAGCGGCACGGGCTGCAAAGAGCAAGGCGGAGGGCATCGCGACCGGCTTGGGTGCATCCCTCGGGAAGATAGTGTCGATACAGACGGGCTATTACTATCCGCCCTATTACGACTACGGCTATGCGAAAGGCGGGGGAATGGAAACCGTATCGGTCGGAGCCGAGGAGAGTGTGCCTGCAGAGATATTCCCGCAGGAGCTCGCCCTGTCCAGCCAGATATACGTCGTCTATGAGATAAAGCAATAAATTTTTTCTTTTTTTATTTTTCTTTTTTAGCCGCGGCGCACAAATAAATAGGTTCCCGCCCAACTCAAGCGCATGGCAAGAGGCACGAAGACCGGAGCGCGCATGGCCAAGGCGCTTGCATGCGGGATGCTCGAGGATAACGGCCGCCTTCTTTTTCTGAAGCGCATTGATGCGCATAACACGGAGCGGATAGAGCTGCCGTGCATTCTTGTCTATTCCGGCAGCGACCCCTTGTCCCAGCTCAAGGGAGAATTCGCAAGGCAGACCGGAATCGACGCCGAGGTGTGCGAAATCGCATTTGAAACGAGGCATAACATCGGCTCTAGGAGGAAAAAGCTCTGGGTTCCCTGCCTCGTGTTCAGGGTGAAGACGAAGAATGCGAAGGCGAAACCTTCAGCGGAATTCTCCGGCTTCAAGTGGCTTTCTCTCAGGGAAGCGAAAAAATGGAAGCTTGGCAGAAATGCCGAGTGGATCATGAGGATTTAGCCTTCCGAACAAAGAATGTTTTTATTTGTTGCCCGGTAATCTTCTTCATGAAAAAAGCGCATTTCGCATTGGGATTGTTCGCTGTCCTGCTCCTCTCCGGCTGCCTCAACCCGCCGATGAGCGATGCTGTGCCGGAAGATTTGGAGATAACTTACAGCTATGGCGCGTGCCATGCGGAATGGGGAAGGACTGATATCGCCATAAAAGCGGATGGCAGCGGAGTGTATGAAAGCGGCAGCGGGATGATGATAGGCGACAGGTTCGCGAACGAGGAATTCAGGAAGACGTTCAGGCTGAGCGAGACGGAACTGCTGAACCTCCTGAATGCGATAGAAAAAAGCGGGTTTTATTCGCTTGGCGATTATTATACGGACCCGAATACGATCGATGGCAGCTGCGAGTACGTTTCGGTAACCAAAAACAATTCCACGAAAAGCGTTTCCGTCTCGAACACCGAGCCGCCTGCGGCATACGGCCAGGTTGCAGGGATGATAAGCGCTGTCGCTGAGAGCAAGACGTAAAATTCCAAGACTCAAAATCTTAAGAAAAAGAAGGGCTTGCGGAAGGCAGAAAATCAGAGTCCAGCAGTTTTGCGGGCGATACCTTCCGAACTCATTTTGGCAGCTCTCATACGGCTTCACCTCTGCTTATCGTTATTACGAATGTTTTTTTATAATGTTTGTTTTATTTAGTGGTACGAGAGGTAAAACGACCAGAAGAGTAAGTGGTGGTGAGAGTACTATGTATCTTCTCTACTTAGATGAATCGGGAGTTTCAAGACTTGACAATCCAGCGATCAGGGAGCAGCAGGATTTCTTTGTGCTTGGAGGGGTAATAGTAAAGGAGGAGAACATAAAGGCAATCGATGCAAGTTTCAAGGACTTCAAACAGAAGAACTTTCCCAAAGAAGTTGCAACGATTCCGATTCATGCTGTAGAGCTTAACAACATCTCTACCTCTAGCAAATCAGCATATAAAGGAATTTTAAATGACCTGGAAGGGAAAGAGTTACTTGGGAAGTCCTATTCCTTCATAGCCCAGTTACCGATGGAAGCTATCGCGGTTATAATTGACAACCACAACCTTCGTAAAAAATACACCAGTCCCGCAGATCCATATGAGCTTTCGTATACATTCGTTATAGAGAAGTTTCAAAAAATAATTGAAGGACGAAGAGAGCAGAACTGTATCGGTACAGTCAATCTAGCATATTCATCAGGCAAACTCGCAACTAACATATCCAGGGTACATAAAAACATAATTGAAAGCGGGACTACGTACGCTCCGGATTTTTCTAATATATTCCCGCAGTTGAATATAGAACCGATATCGAAGAACTCCTTCTACGAGATTGCTGATCTGGTCTGTTATGCATTTCATAGAGCGTACTACGGCTGGCTGTGCGATAACTTAGGGAGAAAGAAAATAGATGACGATTTCCTGAAAACTATAGAACCGATTTGCACTACAAGAATAGGGAGTATAGTGTTTGATGGGAAAGTAAGAGTCAAGGTTT
>JACCLJ010000017.1 GCA_013425425.1 Microcaldota archaeon | reverse complement strand
CCGTTCAGCATTTTTCCGATGAACCGCGTTATCACTCCGCTGTATTGGGAATTCGGGTCCTGGCGGGGCCCATATGCATTGAAATAGCGGAGGCACACCGTTTCAAGCCCCTTGCGGTTGAATTCCTTCATCAGCTTTTCGCCTTCGACTTTTGATTCGCCGTAAGGGGACAGCGGCTTCATCGCGAATCCTTCCGTGATGGGCGGTTCTGCATCGCCGTAGATTGCAGCGGATGACGCGAAGAGAACGCGCTTTACCCCGGCATTCAGCGATGCGTCGAGCACGTTCTTCGTTCCTTCAGCGTTTATCCTATGCGTCTTTTCAGGATTTGAAATCGATTCGACAACAGAGACAAGCGCAGCCTCATGGAAAACATAGTCCGCCCCTGCAACCGCTTTTTTCACCGCCTTGGCGTCCGTTATGCTTCCCTCGATGAATTCAATGCTCTCAAGGAACGCCGCCATGTTTCCGGCGCTTCCGCTTGAAAGGTCATCGAGAACTGCGATCTCCCATCCTTTGCGCACCAGGCGTTCTGCAATATGCGAACCTATGAAACCGGCGCCTCCGGTCACGAGAGCCCTCATCATAATTCACCGATCAGCCGTTCCACAACGGATTTTTCATAACCTTCCTGCACTTTCATCGCCGCGGCCTTCGCATGCCCCCCTCCGGCAACCACAAAATCCTTCATATCCGAGGAAACCCTTTTTATTATCTCCGAAAGGCCGGCGCCTTTTGCGACGAATGCGGAATTGCAGCGCGCTATCACGGTCCCCTTCCCGTAGCCGAGCGCCATCATCGGCGAATCCGTTGAAAAGTTTTCGAAGATTGCCGTTGTCACCTTGCTCCTGTTCGGGAACTCGCCCTTCACGACGATGCCGTCCAGCGGGATTACATAAATGATTATGCCGTTCTTCTCGCTTTTCTTCACCCTGGGCAGCACATTCTCGACCGCCTCTTTTATCCTATCGGAACCCTGCTGCCACAATGAATCGAAAAGCTCCCCGTTCTTCAGCACATCCCCGTAGAAATCAAGGCTGTTCCCGAATGACGCATGCGCGGCGAGGTAATCCAGCACAAGCGCCGCCTTCTTCTCCGTTTCGCCCGAGCGCATGACATCGCTCTTGTCGCCCGCGCACGCTATCCCGGCATACGCATACGCGTCCGCATTTTCAGCGCCGCACATGTTCGCTATCTCCGCGGCAAGATAACCCGCCGAATACTTGGAGGGCTCCTCAAGCCCTTCAACGAGCCACGGGCTCAGCAGCATGCCGATGAACGGTTTCACGGCCGCATGCAGCGGATGGTGGTCTATCGCCACGGTCTCTATTCCCGCGGCCCTGAGCAGCTTCAGCCCGTCCATGCTCTCCGCATTCGTGCCGAAATCCAGCAGTATCATGAGCGGCCGGTTTTCATGACGGAGGTTGCCGATGTCGTTCACGGCCTCGCGCGGCGAATAGATTGCGCTGTTCTGCTGGTATGCCCTGAAGCGCAGCACGCTCCTGAGCGCCAATGCTCCGGCTATGCCGTCCGCATCCCCGTGAAACCTGAGCATGACGAAGCGGTTCAGCCCCTTTGCCGCGAGAATCTTCCTTGCCACCGCCTCCATCCCGCCCCGGAGCGCTGCGCTGGCTGGATTCTCGGAGAGCATCCCGCCCTTCAGTCCGGCATTTTGCGCTATTTTTCTTTCAACCGTATTGTAAGCGTCATCCGCATCCTTCGCTGCAAGAACGGTCACTTTCCGCGCGGCTATCCCGAAATCGGCGAGGCTCTCGAAAATCCCTTCCAGCCGGATTACGTCGCCTGCGGCAAGGTTGTCCCTGGTTCTGAACGAAAAGGTCGCATCGCCGCTGTTGACGAAATATTTCCTTTCACTGCCGAAAGAGCGCACCGCGGCTATGACGCCCGTCAGTTCGATGATCTCTCCCTCTGAAAAGCCCATCATGCTTCCACCGCCACCCTGCCGCCGCTTGCTTTTTTCAATGCCTTCCTCAGATTCACGCCCGATATTATCTCTATTATATCCTGCGGATGGTTGCTCCTGAGCGGAAAGATTATGGCGCCGCCCAGCCCGCCTGCCTTGCAGGGATACGCGAAAAGGTCCCCGTATGTCCTTTCCCTGGTCCTGAAGCCGCCTATCACGATCGGCTCCTGCTTCAGTATCTCGCTTCTGACGCGAATGTCCCTTTTGTCCAGTTTCAGGTTAAGCGTGCCAGGATATGGCTCGAAGCCGAGCTTGCTCCCGATTTCCTTCCGGTAGCCGGGAAGCGAGAGGTAATACCTTCCCCTTCCGAAGCCGTCGCTTACCCTTCCATCGAACCGGATGCTGCCGCCCTTTATCGCCTTGCTGAGGACTTCGTATTCCTCGCCTACAACCTTCATTCCAAGGGGGGTTATCCTTATCCCGTCCTTTCTTTCTATGACCCCCTGCGCTGCAAGCAGCCCCAGCCTCCTTGATGCATTCTGCTGGGACATGCCGACGGCTCTGCCCAGCTCCGCAGTCGCAACCCTTATTTTTCTTCTCCCCCCTCCATTTTTAAGAAGGAAAAAAAGGACTTCATCCATGATTATTATTTTCTATGGGAGTTTTTTAAAATGAGCGCCGCAAAATCACCTCATGCGCATAGAGGTTGACGGGCTGGTCCTCGAGGTCCCGCCCCAGGTTTACGTGCCGGCAGAGGATTCTTTCCTTCTCGTGAAACATTCGGCCGGGTTGCGGGGGCAGGTGCTCGATATCGGATGCGGGTGCGGCATACAGGCGCTCGTGAACGCGAAAAGAAACCCGGGAAACGGCGTGCTCGGGGTGGACCTGAACCGCCGGGCCGTAGAATGCTCCAGGTACAACGCCGCAAAAAACGGGATAAAAAACGCCTCATTCGCGGTAAGCGACCTTTTCGAGAACGTCCCGGAGAAAAAATTCGATGCGGTGATTTTCAACCCGCCCTACCTCCCTACCGCAAAAGGCGAGCACGTGCGCGGCCCGCTGGATTCCGCTTTTGATGGAGGGGAAGACGGCCGGCGGGTGATAGACCGGTTCCTTCCCGAATTCGAAAAGCACCTCGCGTGCGATGGCAGGCTGCTCATGCTGCAGAGCAGCCTGAACGACATCGGAAAAACAGTCTCAGGCCTTGAAAAGCGCGGCTTGTCCGTAAGCATAATGGAGGAGCAGAAACTTTTCTTTGAAAAGATATGTGTGGTCGAGGCTAGGCGAAAATAGATTGTTTTAAATATTCCCTTCGTCCAAATCAATCCGGAATGATGACATGAACAACCTCTGATTGATGATGAGGCTAACAGCGTCTGACTAAATGATCATTATGGGGATGAACCTATGGAACTCGAAGCGGTATACCGCGACCTTCTGGGGATAGGGCTTGCCCAGCACGACGCAGCACTGCTTGCAGACTGCATAGCCAAGAGCAAATCGTGCTCCTGGATAAATAACGATAACATAGGCAAGGAAAACGTAAGGGGGCTCGTCAATTATATAAAGAACAATAATATCCCCATAGAGCTTGCCATAAGGCACCTTGAAACGAGGGATAAATTCCTCTGGGAAGTCAAGGCAATCGAAAAAAAGTAAAGGAATGTTTGGCGCCTACTCTTCTTTCTCCATGAGCGCGAGGTCCCCAAGCGCAACCAGGTCGTCATCTTCGCGCTTTTCCGCGCCGGCGGTTTTTCTCGCAATGTTGCGGAATTCCCGCATCGCATCGTAGAGCTTCTTGAGGTCCTCCCGGTAGCTCTTTAATTTCGTTTCTATGTCCCCGACCTCTTTGTTCGCCTCTTCGATGTCGCGCTCCACGTACCGGCTCTTTCTCCTCGCTTTCTCGACTTCCCTGAGGCCGTCGAGCTCTTTTTCCACCTTCTTGACTTCCTTGAGCAGCTCCTTTTCCAGCTTCGGGGTATACGCCTGCGTCGCTATCCTGAATTCGAGTATCCTCTTTTTCCTCCTGAGCGGCTCCACGACGATGTCCTTCGTCTTCTCTAGGAAAGGTTCGAGGGCTTTTTTCTCGTAAAGCTTGTACCTGAGCCGGCGGTTTACCTTCTTTATCCGTTCGATCAGCTCTGCCTTCAGCTTTTCGAGCTCGTCTACTTTTGCCCTGATTTCTTCCTCACTTGCCATTCCTATCACGCTGTCTCCAAAAAAAGTGTGGAATTTGAATTGTCTAGTAAGGTATTTAAAACATATACTAGACGGGAGAGCGCGGCAGGGATGGGGAAAAACAAAGAAAACAAAGTTATTAAATTTGCAGCACCCTATCCTAGTTTATGGACGGGAGAAAGGCTATCTTAGTGCTCGCCATCCTCGCGCTGCTGCTTCCTGATGCGGCGAGGGCGGAGTTCCTGCTTGAAAGCGTTGATGTCGAGGCAAGCGACATAAGCCCGGACGGAAGCGTGAAAATCCGGGAGAGCATAAAGCTGATAATAAACGGGGATTACTCCCAGGCCCTTTACGATAGCGGGTATAGCGGCTATTCCAACAACGACCTTTCGTTCTGGTCTACGACCACCAGCCTGAAGGACGTGAAAAGGCACATCAATCCGGCAAAGACCGAGATAAACGATTTCACGCTAACGCCGCAGCCGAGGAAGAAATGCAATCCGGTGCAGGGGATATGCCATGGAGAGCTCATATTGGAATACACCGCATCGCCGGCGTATAATACCACGGACGGCGTACAGACTCCGGTGCAGGGGACCGGGCTGTTCACCGTAGAGAACTACAAGCCGAGAACGACGAGATATACACTCAACCAGGAGGCGCTTTCCTTCACCACGACCGAGCAGGGAAACGTCCTGCTTGAGGACAACGTCCGGTTCACCATGAAATTCCCGTCAGGAACGCTTGTCACGAAGCTGAATCCCCTCCCGGAAAGTGTCGATGTCGCGCTTCCGGCGAGGATTTCCGAGCTCACATGGGAGGATATGGTCCTTGTGAAGTTCACGGCCGAATTCGAGGTCGAGGAAAGCCTGCAGAAGGAGGTTTCGGAGTTCTTCTCGGGATTCGTCCGCGCGGTTGAAAGCGGGCTGGCGGGCCCCTACGGCTTCGCGATAATAATCCTGGCATTCATAATAATAGGGGGATACATCTACATACGCACCGCGAAAAGAAAGAAGGAGGAATAGCATGTACAAGGGAGAGAGGGAGATACTCGACATTCTTTCAAAGAAAGGGAAGATGAGCTACGAGGACATCGCGGAAAAAACAGGGCTGCATATAGACACGGTGCGCAGGGCGGCAGAATCGCTCAGGGAAAACGGCTGCATCATAGTGAGCAGTGAGGAAATCTCGGTGGCATCGCCGACCGCAGAGCTTGACGGATACGCGCGGAACGGCTTCCCGGAATTTTCCGTTTACGAAAAGGCAAGGGCCGGCAAATCGGTCGGGGACCTCCTGCCAGGTGAAAAATCAATAGGCCTGAAATGGGCGAAGGAAAGGGGACTGGTCGGAATAGAGGGCGGCAGGCTGAGCGCAAGGAAAAGCGTTGAGGATGCGGAAGCCGAAAAGAAAAAACTGCTTGAGGAATACCGCGTGCTGAAGGCGAGCGGGGTGCCCAAAGACAAAACGGTCGCGGAGCATTTTTTCCAGAGGAGGCTCCTGCAGGCGAAAACCGTGAAAAAATATATTGCCGAGCCAACAGGAAAGCGGCTTGCGGCAAAGGGCGACGGGTTCGACCTGTCCGTAAACAGCGAGGACGCGCAGCTGGGCAAGAACCATCCCATCACGAAGCTTTCGAAGCGCATCGGCACGATAATGGCGGAGCTGGGGTTCGAGGAGATGGAGGGGAGCATCGTGGAATCGGCGTTCTGGAACTTTGACGCGCTCTTCCAGCCGCAGGACCATCCCGCGCGCGAGCTCGCCGATACGTTTTATCTCGAGGGCAAAAGCGAACTGCCTGGAGACAGGAAGCTTGTGGAGCGCGTGAAGAAGGCGCACGAGGAAGGATGGAAATACAAGTGGAGCGAGGAGGAGGCGAGAAAGACGGTGCTCAGGACCCACACCACCGCGCTGAGCGCAAGGTATCTCGCGGCCATGAAAGACAAAAAGCCGAGGAAATATTTCGCCATAGGCAGGGTTTTCAGGAATGAAGCAACCGATTACAAGCACCTCGCTGAGTTCAGCCAGGTCGAGGGCATCATAGCATGGGAGGGTGCAACGTTCCGCGACCTGCTGGGCATACTCAAGGAGGTTTACAGGAAGCTCGGGTTCGAAAAGATACGGTTCAGGCCGAGCTATTTCCCCTACACCGAACCGAGCCTCGAGATAGAGGTTTATTTTGAGGAGAAAAAGCAGTGGATGGAGCTTGGCGGGGCGGGCATATTCAGGCCGGAAGTCAGCATGCCGCTTGCGGGCGTCTATCCCGTTCTTGCGTGGGGCCTCAGCCTTGAAAGGCCGCTCATGCTCATGCTCGACATGAAGGATATAAGGGAGTTTTACAGGAATGACCTGAACTTCCTGAAATCCGCAAAGCTTAAATTCTGACGGTGGTCTTCGCATGGATTGGAAAAAAATAGCGTTAATGGTTTTCATCATAGTCGGCGTATTCATCGCAGCGGGCGCGCTGCTTTATTTCTCAGGAGTCGTGGCGGTGACGGAAGAGGCGCAGCCGGAAACCAGGTTCAACGTAATCGAGATGGGAAACGCCGGCAATTACGGCTATGCCGTATACGACTTTGCAGGGGAAGGGAACGTGACGCTCATAAGCTACCGGAAAGAGGCCGCGAGGGAGATAACGATAATACAGGATGACGAAGGAATAGAGATGGAGCGCATGGAGGAGTTCACGGAGCTGCTCACGCCGCTGGAGAAATACGGCTACAAGATAAAGATGAGCGACAGGCGCGTGCTTGGCGACGGAATATACGTCGTGCCGACCGGCGCGATGCCGACTTACGTACTTGACGACATAACGAACAACGCCACGGACGGCGTGGTCGTGTACCTCGGCAAAAAGAATTTCCTGCTCCGCGGGGGGATGCAGGAACAGAACTGGTACGACGAGCTTACGCCCCAGCAGAAAGACAGGATACTCATTTACGACAAGACGCTGAAGGAGTATATGGAGGGGGGAGATTATTCCATAGTGCAGGACATAATCGAAAACAAGTGGTCTTCGGTCGCGAAGGCGACCTATGCGGTGAAGGGGGAGGGAAGGAAAACCGGCAAGGTGAACCTGCAGGACGGCCGCTATGTCAGGATAATCTATGACCTCGGCTCGAGAAAAGGCATAACCGATTCGATTGCGCTGATGCCCGTTTCGAACGTGCTCCTGCCGGATCCGGAAAACAAATACCCGCACCAGGATTCCATCCTTATTTTCCATCTTAATGAAACGGACGGCATCGCCTATTTCACGGCGTACAGGGACGGCACTGAGGTGCAGAGCAAAAAACTCAGCAGGGTCACGAACGGCAGCGTTTTCAGGGAGACGCTGGAATTCGAAAAACCGGGAGAATATATCCTGAGGGTCGTGGACAATAACGGTCCCATGGCAAGCGGCATCCTCCACGTAAACGACATTGAAATAGAGCAGGCCGGAAGGAGCGGATACAACAATTACTTCCTTGTAACCGTTGACGGCATTCCGCTCAGGAGCGGGGAGGTCGAGGCAAGGCTCGGCAATTCCACCGCAAGCAAAAAGTTCTATGTTGCGGACGGCGAACTCACCATAGGGGCGAAGCTGCAACAGGGGGAAAACGTGTTCGTGATGGAAATCAACGGGGAGGCCGTACCGGTAACAGTGATGTACGCGCAGGAAAACATATTCGACGTTTACATAAAATACGGCATACCCGGCCTGCTGCTTGTTGCGCTAATATATGCAGGCGCGAGGTTCAGCAGAAGGCCGACATACATGCTCAGGGCGACCGAAGGCTCCAGGGAAATAAGGAAGGAAGTGAAAATAACGACAAACGACCTTGTCAGGGCCTTCGGAAATATAAGAGAGGATATGAAGATAGGAAAAAGCCCCATAACCGCGCAGGAGTTCGAGATGGCCGTCAAAAGATACATAACGAAGGGGGCGGACATAACGGACGGCAACATCGAGGAGATGCTCAAGGCGCTCGTCAGCAAGGGCATGATAGAGGGCCACAGGCAGTACTACCAGTTCGCAGGCGAGGGCAACATAAAGGAGAGGACTCTCCTGCGCATGATAAGGGAAAAACTCATAGAGAACGGCATACAGTTCAGGACGGCGGGCAACAGGTTTGTGACGAAGGATTGCGACATAGGGCTTTTCGGGGAGAAATTCGAAAACAAGGCGGTAATAGTAGTTGACGATGAGAACGAGATAAAAAGGATAATAGACGGCCTCAGTCCGGATGAAAAGGCGAAAATCAGGATAAAAGAGGCGAACGGCATGATGGCATTCGTGCCCATAGACCGGCTCGGCGAGATTCTATGAAGCGGCTGCTTCTCCTCCTTGTTTTTGTTTCGCTTGCATTTTCGATATATGACGACCCGCCGTTGAGCGCGGTAAATGCGCAGAACCGGCTCAGGGCCACCGAGCTTTCGGACAGTTTCAATGAAGAGGAGGCGCAGGTCGGCAGCATTCCGATCGACTGGTATGAGAGGAGCCTTGCGATAAATGCCAGCATGAAGATCGCGGGCATGACGCTCCTCATCGACAACGCCACGAGCGCCGGGCAGGGCGCGGGCGTGATAGTGGAGAAGGGAGGGAGGATGGGCCATCCCGCGCAGAGAAGCGGCGTGGGAATATGCGACAAGGCATTCTTCGGCCATTACGGAGATAGTTCAGAATGTGATTTTGACGGCGACGGATGCGCCGAGTACGAATATTCGGGCGATATTTTCTACGATATAGACATTATTTTTGTTTTTGGCGGGATGAACGAAACCGCATCGGCGCGGGAGGAAAGCGTCGGCGTCTTCGGTCAGCTTTTCGACAATGCGCTTGCAAACACCGTTTCCGTCCCGGACGGAATGGATAAAGCGATGGAAAATTCCTCGGGCATGGAAAACCTGACCGTGATCCTTAACGGAACGGCGACTTTCGTGTACGGCGTTGATGACCGGGTACCGGCGGGGATGAGCTGCATAAGCCGCTACGGCGTGGTTTCCCAGAGCATGCATTTCACGGAAAACGCGACGTATCCGGTCGAGGGGAAGAATAAGCTGCTGTTCACAACCGCACCCCTGCTCAATGAGCAGTGGTTCAGGAACAACCGGTTCGACAACATCGTGCTTTCGCAGAGCAGGATATACGAAGCCGGGATTTACAGGAACGGCGAGCTTGCGGGAAATTTCACGCTGTATTCATTCAACATAACGACAAATGAATTTGGCCTGTCGGAAATAGTTTCCATTCCCATGAACGACTCCGGAAATTTCATCGGGGTCGTGAACGTAACGCCGGTCCAGCTCCAGGAAAGCAGCAACGCCCATGCTTTCCTCTACAAGTTCAGCTACGGCTATGAAGGCATGGGCAGGAACGAGCTGACGCTGGCCGTGAAGGATTTTTTCGGCGGGGGGCAGAACATCACGCAGAACATAACGAGCAGGCAGCTCTCCTACGATTCGAACAGGACCGAGACTGGCAGCGCCTATGATGCGGCGACCGCAAGGACAAGCGCTTCGTTCTCAATCGGGTCCCTGAGGCTGATTGAGATAGGGTTGGGAATGCTCGGCGTGCTGATAATGCTCCTTTTGATTTACCAGATAAAAAGATAGGCTAAACTTTCTCTCCCACCGCATATGTCCTTTTTACATCTATGATTTTTACCTTGCAGCTCTCGCCCTTCTGGGCGCCCTTGATGAAAACGACGAATCCCTCTATCTTGGCTATTCCGTCGCCCTGCCCGCCCACGCTTTCGACCGTGATGTCAACGACATCTCCGACGGAAACCGGCTTGGGCGTCTCGAATTTCTTGAACTTCTCGGTTCTTCCTCTTTCCTCTTCCACAGCATTCACCCTGATTAGAATGCGTGCATATTGTTTAAAATAATTGCCAACATTCAAAACATACGCGCCTCTGTAGCTTGGATTGAACGACGGCTCGTTCAATGCGCTCCAGAGGCTTGGTTCGCGCGCCTCTGTAGCTCAGAGCTTTGAAGCTGGCTTCAAAATTCGCCCGCTTTAAGCGTGCAACGGTAGAGCGACCGCTTCGTAGAGCCTTTTGACTCAGGTCCTTATCAGGGCAAAACCCTCGGGAAAAGCCCTGAGGCAAACCTGGGTTTGGCTTGGAAAAGCGGTAGGTCGGGGGTTCAAATCCCTCCAGGGGCTTGAATAGGGAAAGGATTAAAAAAGAATAACGAGGAAGAATAGGTATGAAAGAAGAGGAACCCTCCATAGCGATGGTATCTGATGATGTGCCTGAAATAGACGGCGTGATATTGAAGAGGGGGATTCTCGAGGACTAAGTCGCTTTTTAGCGGGATGGGGGAGCCTGGAGTTCCCGCTGGATCAGAAATTCTGCATTATTGAAAAATTTCTGAGGCAAAGCTCATAACCCAGACATGAATCAAATTCGTCTGGTTTGTGGGGGAAAGGCCGGTGGTTCAAATCCACCTCCCGCTATATTTTTTACAAAACTTAATCAAGAATTCAAACAAGAAAAAGAACTTATTTCAGCAAACCCGCAGATGTTTCCTGTATTATCGTTGCAGCTCCCGCAATCGCACCGACTATCAAGCCGCCTAGGGCCATGCTCATTCCGCTGGTCTGCCATTTTCCCCTGCTGTCCGGAGGCTGCGTGTAGGAAAGGCCGTAGATTATTCCTCCAAGGACAATCAGGATTATGGATATCGTGGGAGCGATCCCCAGCAGGAACGCGGATATATTTGACAATGTAACTTCGAGTCCTATTGGCATATTTTATCACCTTGTCGAAAAGTATTTAATAACATTACTGTTCGGCCCTCTCAAGCTGCTTGTATTCCTTTTCCGCTTTTTTGAGGAAAGGCAGTTCCAATCCCCCCTCGCTGCCGCCCCGCTTGTACCTGTAGTAGTAAACGCCCCCTGCAGCAGCCACTGCAAGGACGGCAAGCGCAACCAGAACCGGATTTACGCCGCCCCCGCCGTTTTCATAGCCTTCAAGCTTTTCGAGCATGAGCTTTCCCGCTTTCAATGCGCTTATATATTTCTGATCTGCGATCAAGCCTGCCATGTCCTCAAGGCCGCTTTCCATAGAAGCGGCGACGTCCTGCGGCAAATTGTTTTTCTTTGCTGTAAATGAATCACGCACAGTGCTGAAGAGGGTTTCGCTCTCCGATGCAAGCTGCTCAAGGACCTGCACGATTTTTTCCTTTTTCTTTTCAAGCAGCCCCATCTTCTTTTCTATGAAACGGCTGTCCTCGCTCCCGAACATGCTTTCTATCTCGTCAACCGCGCTTTCCACTCCGGCGCTGTCCACCGTGAACATGCCCTCCCATGGCGTGCCCTTCGCCTCGTCCTGCTGGCCGCGGTAGGTTTCCAGAAGTGCGATTATGTCATCCTTTACGCCGATGAAAGATTCCCTGAGCTCTTCTGCGGCATCTCCCTTCGCTGCTTCGGCCGAGTTTACCAGGTTTTCCGCTGCTGCAATGCCCAGGAGGAGCTGGACGGCATCGGTAAGGCTGTTGCTTGCCGCAAGGGCGTTCATCCTGCTTTCCACAACAAGGAATTCCTGCGGCATGGTCGTCACACCGGCTTCGAAAAGCCTCTTTTTGAGCGAATTGTAATCGTTCCATGAGCTCTCCTGGAATCCCTTGATTGCATCTGCCTTCCAGTCCGGATCAGGCCTCTCCAGCGCGGCGACCGCATCGCTCAAAGCAACTGCTGCTTCTGCCTCCGCAAGCGCATTTTCTATCGCCGCCTTCCTGGATTTCATGCTATCTACCAAGGAGTCGTTCGCGCTTCCGGCGATGCCAAGCGCCGAATCTATCTCTGATTTTTCATTCTGCAGTGCTGCAAGAAGTTTTTCGTAATCATCGGCAAGCGACTGCTGGGCTGCGCGCCATCGCTCGATTTCATCCTTCAGCCGCTCCTTAAGCTCTATCGCGGATGCGTAATCCCCTCTCTCATTCGCCGCATTTATCATAGCAAGCGTCTGGCTTATGGTTGCCGGGATAGAATCGCATTCCTTTTCGAGGCCCTCGATGCAGTATCCGCCTTCCGGAACCAGCGGAGCTGAAGCGTCGCCTACATCCGTATTCAGAATCAGGTAGCTCACGGATACCAATGCCTCGTCGCCTTCCTCCAGCCCGGAAAGCCCGATTTCGCAATAGCCCTCTCCGCATTCCTCGCTGCTTATAGTTGCTCCGGAAAGCGCTGAAATCGAGATGCCCGACACGTTGCCGTATTCGATGTCGAGCGTCAGCGGAAGGCTCTCGATGTCCATTGCAGGCATCACGGATATCCTGTAATCCAGCTGCGTGTTCAGCCCGACCTGGACTGCATTTATGCCGCTCCTGTTCACGCTGTATGCGTCATCTGCAACGTATGAAACAAGCAGGGTGTGCTCTCCCCTGCTTAGAACGGCATCCGCATCGCCACCATCTATTGTTGCACTGCCGGAAGAGCCCCCGTAAGAAGACAAATCGATATAGACCCCACCCGCGTCCACATCAAATCTTCTTGTTTCTTCAACCCTTGCCTTCTCATCCCCAAGGCCGGTTGCCCTTCTTTCGGCTTCAAGCGTATGCGCAAGCACCGCATCCTTTTCGAACGTCACCGAGCGCGTCCAGTACGGGCCAATCTTGTTGAGCGTGAGGAGAAGATTGCCTTCTTCCGCAATCACATTGCCTATGTTCTCCCTGCCTTCCGTTATGTCGCTGTACAGGAGCGGCAGGTCCGCATCCAGCGGAACGTTTACCGTCACCACTTCGCCGGAGTAATAAGTAGGATTTGATATCAGTATGACAAGGCGGGCATGGACCGGCTCGTCTATTTTCACCCTTCCGATATTGAGCGACTCGCTTATTATGAGCGAATTCGCGATCATGCTGCTCTCGCAAACGGCAAGCTCGCCCGCTATCTCCTGATAACTTGCTTCGAGCATTTTCAGCCGCCCTATGCCGTTCATGTAATCCATCATGCCGCTCCGGACAATCCCCCTCTCTGCGATTTCCACACTATGCGCAAGGTCGTCGCCGCATCCTCCCGAACTGCTTATGTTTTCAAGCAGCTCCTCCCTGAAATCCAGGAGATGGCCGTATTTTATGTCCGCCTTGTTCAGGATGCCGGCGACAAGCGGCCTGAGCTCTGCGGAAATGTCGCGGCTGTCCTGCTCGCCTTCAAGATAGCCGAGCAGCATCTTCTCGCTTTCAACGCTTATTTCGTCCATTTCCGCCCTTCTGATGAGGTCTTCCGCCTGAAGCAGAAGCTCGCTGCTCTCGTTCGTGACAACCCCTTCCTGCTGGAGCGCCTGCCACGCGTACGATTCCGCGCGCACGTAATAATCGAATTTTTCACCGAGAATGGAAGAGGCTTCCCCCCTGTCGAAAAGCGCTTTCGCCTGTTGGTAGCTCTGTTTCGCCCTCATATTGGACGGGTCGCTGTCCACGGTGCTCTTTGCCTGGTTGAGAATGGCAAGCGTCTGCTCCCTCTGCTGGCTTACCGCAGTTTCAGCATCGATAAGAAGCCGGTCTGCGCTTCCCGCAAGCCGTTCGCATATCTGGTTTGCATCGGAAGCGCCTCTCGTCGCTTTTTTCAGATAGCCCTGCTCGCTTATCCTGCCGTGCGCTGCGGTCGCATTCGAAAGAAGGCCCGCTGCTTCCAGCCTGCTTTCCTTGAAGGTTGCGAAACGCTCCGCTATCGAGCCGATGCTTTCCTGCTCGATATGCCCGACCGCGACCGCCTCTCCTATCTGTGAAATCTTTTCGGATTCCATTTCCGAGTATTTCGTATCGATGCTGCGTTTGTAGCCGTTCGCGCTGCCGATGAAACCCGCATAGGTATTCTCGGCCCTCTCGAGCGCTACGTTCCCGTTGCTTACGAGTTTTGTAAACAGGGGAATCGTTCCGTTTTCCTTTTGCCAGAGCAATTTCATTATGCGCGTGTAGTTACGCAGCTCCGGCGGGTATCTCCAGCTGCTGTTTTTCAAAGATAGCAATGATGTTTTGGCGCTGTTGTACTGGCCATAAGTGCCTTCGCTCGCGTTCCTGTCTATGATGGGAAATGCAGATTGCATCCCATCGCAGCCTTCTCCCGCATCCCAGGTGTAATCATCGTCGCATATTCCGCTCTTATTCATGCGATTCCAGAGCGGGCGTGCCTGCGTTTCTATCTTGCTGTTCGCATAGCTGAAGCTTGCAGTGAGCGCATCGAACGCACGCGCTACCGCGCCGCTCCACTGCGAATAATATCCCTTGCAATATGTTCCGGCGGGGTTGGTCGGATCGGAAGCGGTGCACGGATAAGACGCCTTCACCCCGCCGGGAGCCATTATGGCCCGGTACTGGTCGAATGTCATGCTTATCGGTTCTGACGAGCATACGAAGCCGTGATTGACGATATGGTCGTGTGCTGAATACGTGCCGGAGCTTTTGCACCTGCTCGCATAATCGAGCGCTGCTGTTCTGTAGGTGTAGGCAGAATTCAGGTTGTTTATCACGACCGAGTAGTTTTCGTAATCGGGAACGAAGCCGGAGAGGTGGTTGTTGGGATTCGGGAGCGAACGCTTTTCCGCAAAAACCTTTTCGAGCTCGAGCTGGTCGAGCGCGCTTTCAAATTCATCTATCCCCCATGCGCCGCGGGCGTATCCGAGCGAGCTGAGCCGGAATGTTCTTGTAGTCCTGCCGCACATCGGGCAGGAGCTGCAGCCGTCCTCGTCGCAATTGCACGAAACGTAATAGACGTAGGGCCAGTCCGCAACCGTAACGGATTTGCTTTCGCAGGCGATAACACCATAAACGTCGCAGGAGCCGCTGCAACGCCAGGTTGCATAATCCCATGGCTTTTCGAGCTGGTAAGAGCTTAACGGAGTTGAGCCGAAAGCATAATCGGCTGTGGCTATGAACATCAAAAGCACTAAAACGATGTGTAGTTTCATATCCTCCCCGACTTTAAATGTAGGAAATGCTTTTAAAGGTCATGTGTTGTGGGTATTAGTGCTTCACAAAGAATAAGCAGGATTCGAAGTTGCGTCAGCGGAGGGCCTTCGACATCTTTTTTATCACGGAATCGAGTTTTGAGGCATAAAGGGCCATAAGCTTCACATCCTCTTTTTTTATGACGTGATACTCATGCGCAATTTTGTTTCTTAACGAAACGAGCGCGGAAACCACCTTAAGCTCTTCATCAGTTATTATTTTCTTGTCCCTAAGCTCCTCGAAAAGCTCCCGGTAGGTAGGCGAATAGAAAGTTTTGTTTTTGATCGCGGCCGCTTCGCCCAGGTCGATAAGATAATTCACCACTTGGAAGCAGTTCATTGCAAGGGCATCGAGCGTTTCCTCGCTTTTGCTTTCTTCGTACTTTTTTCTGTACGCCTTCACCTTTTCGATATGCTCTGAAATCATCTTCAGGAGAATCTCATTTCTCATGACTTCACCTGCAGCAGGCCCTGCCTCTCATAGAACGGCACGTAATCGTGGTATTCCTTCATTGCCATGAAAAGCATGTGCTCAAGCTTGTTTTTGTCCCGCACATAGAGCGGCTTGCCGTCCCGCATTATCTCGAATTTCAGGTACGGCGGCGCTTCGTTGAAGATGACTATGTCGACATAGGGCGAAGAATATGAACCCAGTTCGAGTGCAGTATTCCTGTAGTAGGGATGGAGGAAAACCGCAAGGTCCGTATCCGACATGGGCCCCGCCCTGCCGCGCGCATGCGAACCGAAAAGGTAGACTGCAACGACGCTATCGTATTTTTTAAGCGATGAAACTATTTTTGCGAGCGTCTTGTCTTCCATGGCAAATCTTACTCTGCCTTTATTTATAATCGTTTTTACACATCTTTTTATGGGTCGATACGATGAAAATAGTCGTCACGGGCGGAGCGGGCTTTATCGGCTCCCACCTTACGGATGCGCTTGCAAGGAACGGCAATGAAGTAATAGTCATAGACAACCTCTCTGCGGGCAAAAAGGAGAACGTGGCACGGGACGCAGAATTCATAGCAAAGGACATCCTCAAGGAAAGCATCGTGCAGGAGCTTGCAGGCACGGATGCAGTTTTCCACCTGGCCGCAGACCCGGATGTCCGTGCGAGCGCCGAAAGGCCTGCGAAAAGCTTTGAGCTGAACGCAATCGCAACGTTCCGCCTTCTTGAATCGTGCAGGAAGGGGGGCGTGAAGCACGTCGTATTCACCTCCACCTCCGTGGTATACGGTGATGCAGAAACCGTGCCCACACCTGAAAATTATCCCTGCACTCCGATAAGCAATTACGGGGCATCAAAGCTCGCCTGCGAGGCGTATTGCTCTTCGTATGCCAACTCCTACGGCATAAAGGCGACGGTCATGAGATATGCGAATATATTTGGCGAAAGGAGCAATCATGGCGTAATGTACGACTTCTTCCATAAGCTCAAAAAGAACCCGAAGGAACTCGAGATACTCGGAGACGGGAACCAGGACAAATCCTACCTGCATGTCGAAGACTGCGTTTCAGCGACGCTTGCCGCATTCGAAAAACAGGAAAAGATTTATGATGTCTTCAACGTTGGAAGCTCTGAAAAGCAGAAGGTAAAGAAGATAGCGGAAATCGTATGCGGCGGCATGAAGCTCAAGCCGAAATTCCGCTATACTGGCGGTGAAAGGGGATGGGTCGGCGACGTAAAGCTGATGCTTCTCGATACCAAAAAAATCCGGTCGCTTGGCTGGAAACAGAACGTAAGCCTCGAAGAAGGGATAAATAGGTATGTGAAGTGGCTTTCGAAGCAGTAGGCTATGGCATCTCTTTCGGGTTCTTCCTGTAGTAATCGACAAGCATCTCTATTCCTTTTTCAAGCGTAATCCTTGCCTTGAAACCGAGCTTCTTTTCCGCGAGGGTTGTGTCGGCGAGCGTGTGCTC
>JACCLJ010000125.1 GCA_013425425.1 Microcaldota archaeon | reverse complement strand
TGAAGAAAGGCAGCAGAGTATCAGTGTTTACCGGCAGGTCACCGAGACAGGCCGCGCTCAAGGCAGCGGCGAGGGGCATAACGGACATAAAGCTCCGCGAGAGGGGAAGAAGGAACAAGGACAGGACCTACACCATACACGTCTTCAGGGGAAGCGTGAAGGTGGTGGATGCCCCTGAGAAGAGACCTGAATGGCTGCCGGCAAGGATAAAGAAAGCGTTCGTGAAGAAAGTCGGCATCGAGAAGGTAAACAGGATTTGATTCGTTTCACGGGCCTATTCGTTTTATAGGCCTTCATTTTTCTTTTTCTAATTTCAGATGTGGTTTTCGAAAAGATATAAGCGCAGTAAAAAATATTATTATAAGGGGGTGGATGAATGGTTCTGACTCTGGATGTTGTTCTGGATGCGACATTCTACACGGTTCTGGGAGGCGTTCTTGGCATATTATTCATGCTGTTGGCAGTTATGATAATACCCAAGATTGTCAACAGGCTCACGCCAAATATTGACGAGGAAAAGGAGATAGTCAATGGCAATGTCGCAGTTGCGCGCTATTTTGGCGGCATCGTCAACGCAATAATTATAGGGACAAGCATAATAATAGCGGCTGCCATAATAGCCGGAATTCACGGCTGGTAGCTATGCACAGAAATCTGGTCCTTGCTGTAATCTTTTTTTTTGTTATAGCCCCAGCATTAGTTCAGGCGAGAGGCGGAGGCGGGTGTTTTCTTCAAGGCACTCTTGTTCAGACAGAGGACGGACCAATGCCTATCGAATCTCTCGCAGCCGGCAAAAATGTAGTTTCCTTCTCCGATGACGGCATATCGCTTTCTCAGGTCTCCTCAGTTTTCGAAGTCAAAAGGGATTCGTACTACCGCATAACAGCCGGAAATCATACTGTGCTTGTGACGGCTGAGCATCCATTCTACATTGGAAACTCATTTTATAAGCAGGCATCGCTTTTGAAAGTTGGCGATTTCGTATACATAATATCTGCAAATTCATTGGAGAAGGAGAAGATCGATGATGTAACAATATTTGAAAACGAAACAACAGCCTACAATCTTGAAGTTGGAGGATCGCATACTTTTATTGCCAATAGTTTCGCCGTGCATAATAAGGGAGGCGGCGGGGGAGGCGGTTGTTTTGCCCCCGGAACAATGATTAGCACATCATCAGGCCTTTCTAATATTGAGAATATAGCAAAGGGGGATATCGTCCAGTCTTTTGATGAGAATTTGAATATTGTCAACTCCAGCGTAAGCGATATATACAAGCTGATTTCCAGCGGCTACTACAGCATAATGACCGGCGAGGGCATTGTAAATGTTACCGCAGAGCACCCATTCCTGACGCCGGATGGTTACGTGGTCGCAGAGAATCTGAGCGTTGGTATGCGAGTTTACGAATTGAAAGACGATAAGCTCGTATTAGAAACCGTGACGGGCGTCAGAATGATTGATGATCCCACGATCGCATACAATCTCCATGTGGATAATGTGCACACTTTCATAGCGAATGGCTTTGCCGTACACAATAAAGGAGGAAGCGGTGGATCGTCACATTCCAGCGGGCCCCCGCCAAACGTCTTCTATTATGATTGTAAGCAGACTGCGAAAGATGAAAGCGGAGAAAGACAATGCTGTAAACTGACGTCAAGTTCATATTCGTCCACCCCGCAGAACTGCGGAGATTCAACTTACATCAATTGTGAGGTATCCTCATTCAGTTGTACGTGCACCAATGATGCAACATATAAAGTCGCGAACATGTATATCTGCCCTTTCAAAATTGAGGATTTGGCGCCTTCTGCCGTCCTTGCCGCAATCTATCTTGGTCTTTTGATAACATGCTTCAAGGTGCGCAGAAGGATATTGTGGATTGTTTCAGCGGTAATAATTGTTAGCCTTGGGATAATTCTTTATGCTTTTGTATTACTTTTCTTGCTGGTATGGGTGAGCGTGGTTGTCTTATCGATCCTTGGACATCGCGGCCGAAAGGAATGGAGCAGCACGACTTCAGTGCCCCGCAAAAAAATGCTGGTAAAGTCAAAGAAGACATCCGCCCTCATAGCGGCGCTCTCCAGCCTCGATCCAGTCTGGAATGAGCAGAAAATGAAAGAGACAGCGACTAAAACGTTCTACAAGCTTCAGGAATGCTGGCAGGCAAGGGAATATTCTCCCATGGTTTCATTGATGATGCCGTCCCTTTATAACCAGCATATTTCCCAGTTGGATTCAATGAAGCAGAATCATGAGATAAACAGGCTCGACAACCTCAAGCTGCTGGAAATGAACGTAATTCTCATAAAGAACAGGAACGACATGATGAAAGACGAATTTACGGTCTGGCTTAAGGCCCAGGCGAAGGACACCATCGTGGATGACAGAACGGGGAAAAGAATAAGAGGCGATACGGGCACAGGAGTGTTCGAGGAGTTTTGGACTTTCCAGCGCCAGGGAAGCGAGTGGAAGCTTCGCCATATCGACCAGCCCGAAGAGGGCATGAGCCTGATCGGCGAGGAGAACTATGACGAAAACTCGACTCCTATGACAAGGGAGCAGATATATGGCAGGATAGGCAGGCTATCCAAAAAGGACGTGTCGCTTTCTTCCCAAAGGGAGCAGATTCCCGTGGCCTTCACTCCATCTATCGATGCGATAAAAAGCAAGGGAGGGAAAACGCACAGGATGCTGAACTTCCTGGCCCAGACCGACAAAATATGGGATGAAAATGGCATGAGGGATTTAGCGAGGGAATCTTTCATACTGGTCAACACTGCGACTGAGCAGCGCAACCTTACAAAAGTACAGGATCGTCTAACTCCGAAGCTATATGCAATCCTGAACGCGGAAATAAACGGCCTTCTCGCCAAGGGCCAGATCGAGCAGAAGAGGAACCTTACAGTGAGGAACGTGGAAATTGTTCTTATCCGGAACTACAACGACAGATACAAGGACGAGTTCGTAGCATGGATATCCGGCCAAGCGCAGAAAGTGATTTTCGATTTGGCTTCAGGCAGGCCTGTCGGAGGGGATGCATACGTCAGGGACTTTGAGGAATACTATACCTTCAGAAGGAATGGAGACAGATGGTTCCTCGACATGATCGAAGACGCGGACAGGTCCGAGTACATAAAAAATGCCAACATCGACGAAGGCACGTCGAAGAAGATGATCGACTGGTATTACTCCAAGGAGAGGGCAGTGTGATCAGAATTTAACGCTTACGTCTTTCCTCTCTTCGGCCGCGGCCTCGAACAAGCCTTCGGTCTTGAAGCCCAAGGGCCCGGCTAGAATTTTGTTGGGGAAGACCTGGATCTTGTTATTGTATGTGGTCACGCTGTCATTGTAGAATTGTCTGGAGAACGATATTTTGTTTTCAGTGCCGCTGATTTCCTGCTGCAGTTGTATGAAATTTTCATTGGCCTTGAGGTTGGGGTAATTTTCGGCCACGGCGAATATGCTCTTAAGGGCGTTTGTTATCATGTTGGAAGCCTCGGCTTTCTGAGGGGTTGTCTGTGCGTCGAGCATTGTCGTCCTGGCTTTCGTGACATCCGTGAGCACTCCTCTTTCGTGCTTCATGTAGCCTTTGACGCTTTCCACGAGTTTTGGAATGAGGTCATTCCTTCTTTTAAGCTGCACGTCGATCTGGGCCCATGCGTTCTTAACATTGTTCCTCGCCCTGATGAGATTGTTGTAGAGAAGAACCACGAAAAGAACTATTACCACGACAATTACCGGAACTATCCATTCAACAAACATAGGGGTCTCTTATAAATAAATTGCATATTTCCGAGTTATAAGCTTTTTGATAGCCGTGTGGTGCAATGCTTACCAGCATATCCCCTCGAACTTCGTGACTTTAGTCCGGTCGAGGATGCGCCTGCCTTCGAGAATGACTTTGTTTTTCATCTTCGTGAAGTCTTCGTCGGTGAGCCGCTTGAACTCGTCCCATTCCGTGACGATAAGGCAGGCGTCGCTGTTCTCGATCGCATCCTTCGCGCTGGCCGCGTACTCGACGTCCGGGTAGAGTTTCCTCATGTGGCCTATCGCTTGCGGATCGTACGCCTTCACCTTCGCTCCCTTCTCGAGAAGCTTAGAGATTATGTAAATCGACGAAGCTTCCCGGATGTCGTCGGAGTTGGGCTTGAATGCCAGCCCGAGCAGGCAGACC
>JACCLJ010000131.1 GCA_013425425.1 Microcaldota archaeon | reverse complement strand
GCTCCTGTAGCTCAGTGGTAGAGCGCGTGCTTGGTAAGCACGAGGCCGCGAGTTCAATCCTCGCCGGGGGCTTTGAAGCATAAATTTTTAATCCGCAGCAGCGATTACCCACCATGCAGTTGTTCGGTTATGATATAACAGTTGATATGCTCGCTCTTGCACTTTTTCTGCTGTGTTTTTTCATTTCCATCTACTCGCGTGAAAGAGCAAGAAAGTCTGAGACGCCCACGGGCAAGGGAATACGCTCAAAATACAGGAAAAGCTGGGTTGAATACATACTGAAAAAAGGCGATGACCGCACAGTTGTAGAAGTGGTGCGTAACAGCATACTGGTATCAACAGCTTTGATGACTGCCGTTATCATATCATTTGGTTTCGTGCTGGCAAAAGTTCCTGCCTTGGATGTCGCGCTGGACGTAGTCGCAGGCTTCAGGATACTGGCGATGATGGCGCTGCTCGCCTACGCCTTCTTTATGCTTGTCCTGGAAGGCAGGACATTGATCTATCTGCCTGTTGTTTTCGGAACCTCAGAAAAGCTCATCGAAAGCCTGGACAATATGAAAAAGGTAGATTATGTCGCCAAACTGCTGCATGAATCGTTTGACCATTTTTCCAACGCCATACGCGCTTTGGTATTCATCGTCGCCCTGCTTGTATGGTTCTACAACGTATATCTTTTCATGCTGTTCACCGTTATCCTGACATTCGCAATGGTGCATGAAGATTACGGAAGAAGAAGCGAAATCATGCTTTTCTGAGCTTGCTGGCGTTTCTCCGGTTTTGATGCCAGATGGTTATTCAATCCGTCATCCCCTTTCCGTTAAGATAAGCGCGAAGCAGTCTCGTCGTCCTCAGGTAAGTCTTTGAAAATCTTATCCTCGTCCTGTCTTTCTCCTTCCTCTTGAAAATGACGCTGAGCTTCACTTCCTTTCCCATGTGCCTCCTGATTTCATCCCAGATTTTTTCGTCCTTTATGAGAATCTCGAATTCATCCTCGATGTTTCTTCCTGCGGCAAGCGCATCCAGCGCCTTTGCTATGCCCTCATAAAATGCGATGCCCAGTTCCTTCCCGTATTTTTCCCTGTCCATTCCGTAATCTCTTATGAAATACGCGGAGCGGAGCACGCGCTGGTTGAAGAAGCCGAATGGCATGTCGAAGAAAAGACCGGAGCAGTTCGCTATGTCATCTATGTCCGCATTGGGATTCACGTATTTCACGACGTCCTTCCTGCCCTCGGATTTTATGACTATACCCTCCTTCCTTGCCTTGTTGACGTCCTGCACGGCCCTATCCATCCCCTTCGAATCCGAGGTTTTGAATTTTCCTATTACCGGAACGGACGGGACGCCGCATTTCCTCAAAATTTCATATTTCATTTCGCACGGCAGGTAATTGTTATGCCCGTCATCTATGTCAAAGACGAAAAGCTTCACGTCGAAATCCTTCGTCGGTTTCGTATACGGAGTATTCCCTATCATCTCCCCGCATAAGATATATTTGGGATGCGCATCGAAGAAACTCTCAAGCCCCGCCTCCCTTGCTTTTTCCGTTACGAAAGGGTCGAGAAATCCGCCGCGGCTGAATGCATATATCCGCGTGCCGATTTTTGCAATCCTCACGTTGAAGCCGTCTATCTTCTGCTCGAAATAAACCGTGCTTTCATGGATGTTTTTTTCCATGCCCGCCTTGAGCGTGAAAATCCTCTTTATGTGCGGGAATCCCCATATTATCTTGCCGCCCGGGGCGATGACCGTGCCCCTCTCCACTCCCCTGAAAGGGCTCCTGAATCTTATGTAATCTATTTCTTCTTTCTTAGGCTGCGCCTTGCCCTTCTCCATTGCATTTTTCAGGATATTTTTATCGAGTTTACCAAGGGACATTTTTCAACCCCGCGCGGTTCGCTATGAAATTCGTCAGCGGATGAAGCAGCGCTGTAAGAAGCAGGAAGAAAATGATATTGAGCGGTTCGTAGAGCGTAAGCTGCGCGAAAGGATAGACGAATGCAAGCGCAAACAGGATGAACATTATGCTGTCAAGGAAAAATGGCTTGCCCGAGCCTACGCCGGACCTTCTTTTCACGAAGCTGCCCAACGCATCGCCGCTCATCGTTCCGAGCGATAGCATGAATGCGCCGAGCACCTGGAGCTGCACGGTGGCGAAGAAAGGCAGAAGGTAAAACTGCGCTATTATCATTCCCGCGAGCGTTCCTCCGAAAACACCGGCAAAGAATCCGCGGACGGTTTTGCTGTCACCGAAAATCCGCCTTCCGTCATTCCATTTCGCTCCGAAATCAAGAGGCGTTCCTCCCCCGAGAATTACGGGCACCGCATTCGCTACGTATACCGGAATCAGGAACAATACCAGCGAAATGAAATCCAAATTCTTCACCTGTATAATATATCCTCAATATCGCCGAAGGCAACCTTCTGCTTGCACATGCTCGGCAGGTACTTCGCCGCCTTGCCGGAATTCGCGCCCGTAATCTTAAAACCCATCTCTTCCAGAGGGCAGACGACCATGCACGTGTCCGCGACAAGTATTCCTCCGTTCTCTTTTATTATCTTCCCATACCCGCGCCTTTCGGCCTCTTCCTTTGTTTTCCTTGCGGTGCATACCCAGAAGCCGCAGGTTGGTTTCTTCTTCTGCACGACTTCCGCAATCCGTTTTATCTCCTCAATAGAAGCATGCGGGCATCCGAGCGTAACGAGATCCGGCTTCTCTCCGCTATCTATCCTTTCCTTCGTTTTCTTAAGGTCGCTTTCGCTAAAAACAATCTCCTTAGCATCCTTGCTTACAAGATATTCGGGCGTCACGCCCTTAACGTAAAAAAGCGGAACCGCACCGGAAGCGGCCATAGCAGCGCCAAGCAATTTCAACTGCGTTTCATCCGGCTTTATCCCTGAAAATGCAGGATACTCATTGCCGGCCTTTTCTCCTATGAAATATCCCATCGCACCGTAATCATTGTCGCTCTTCAGCTTCGCTTCGACTTTGACCTTCACCTTTGCAACGCGGTTTTCATCAAGATGCAGGCCGTAATATGGCGTAACGCCGCATATGCCCGCGCATAATGCAGACGGCCCTCCCTCGCGGTTCGTACGCGCGCCGAGCACGGAATTCGCGAATGCGATCGCCGAGCTTTCAGCCCATGCGATATGCTCCCCTCTCCCCGGCCTTATTCCGACAAGATAAGGCGTGCACGTATAAGATGCCATTATGCCCATCTTGTGATAGGCATCGAGAATGCGCAGCTGCTTTACAGCAAAGCCCGCTGGTATCCCCATCTCCTTCCATTGCTGGATGTCCATACCCGCAGGATTCAGGAAAGTGGGGATGCTCACCTTCGCACCACTGGCAGCCATATGCTCCAGATACTCCATGCCTGCGTCTCCTATCGTCTTGTAGGAAACGCCTGCAACCTGCGCGCTGGAGACCGGAATCATCTTCTTTGCGCCGTAAATCCTTCCGAGAGCTGCAAGTATCTCCATCGCAGTCTGTTTGGCTTCTCCTGATTCGCCGTCGAGCATGCGCTGCTCTTTATCGGTAAGCTCCATCCGAAATCCTCCCAATCTTGTCAGTTTGCCGGAGCGTCACCATCGGTCAAAGGTCCCGGAATGTCGGCCGAAACGACGTTCGACTGCCTGGATTCCTGCCCGCTGTTGCTCCTTACGATCACGTAATAGGAGTAACCCTCGCCCGGCATCACCTGGCTGTCCGTGTACGTCGTGGAAGTCGTGCTTCCTATCATGCTGAACAGCCCGAGGCTGTGCGTGCTCCTGTAGATATAGAATCCGGAAACATCGCCGCTCGGCCTTGACCATCTGAGATAAACCGAGTTGTAGCCCACCCTTGCGCTGAGGTCATAGACCGGGCCTGGCGGACCGGCATCCAGATGTATCGTGTCGTGGGTTCCGCTCTTGCCGTAATCGTTCTGGCACTGGTAGTATATCGTTTTCAAGCCGTCTCCCCCCTGGAGGGTTAAATCCCTGCTTGTGGTGTAATCCTCCCAGGTTGTCCAGCCGTAGTCGTCCTGCTGGTATCTGCATTCATTCGCATTTTCCGCGCGCAGCCTGAGGTGCACCCTCTTTGACGTCGTGTAGTCATCGCCGTCGTTTATGGTTATGCTCAAATCGGTCGGCGGGTCCGGCGGAATTGACGAGAAGATTATGCTTGCGCTTGCCGGCCCTTCGGTATCACCGTTGGTCTTCTTGCATTCGTAATAGACGTATTTGGTTTCTTCACCCTGCGTGAGCGTCCATACTCTCCTTGTGGAGTAAGGCTCCCAGCCGCTCCACGTAACCTCATCATTCGAGTATCTGCATTGGGACGCTGCGAATGAGTACAACCCCAGGTAAACGTCCCTCGAGTTCGTCCATTTCGCGTCGTTGTTTATCGATATCGAGATGTA
>JACCLJ010000062.1 GCA_013425425.1 Microcaldota archaeon | reverse complement strand
TCGCGTGCGATGCGCCTTCCGGTCGTCATCGGCTCGTCATAATAATATTTCGAATAGGGCGAGTGCAGCGCATAAACATTCGTGCCGGCGACTATCCTCGCGCTTATCTCGAAAGCGAAAATCTCCAAATCCTCATTTATTATCGTCTCGACGCAGAAGGGCCCGACCATCCCGCCGAAAAGCCCGTGCGATGCATCCGACGTCTTCCTGCCGATTTCCATGTAATCGTAAAGAAGCGACTCGCGCAGCACCATGGGCTCGTTGCCCACGACCGTAAATGAAAGCGGAGGCTTCAGGCCTGCGGAAACCGCGCGCGCAATCTCGTCCGCGCTGCTCTCGACCCGCTTGTCCACCCCAAGCAGCTCCAATCTTCCGTGTTTCGTCTCGTACCCCATTTTCGAGATCGGCGAAAAGAAGAAATGCGGATAGGCGCGTACGCCTATTATGAATTCCTGTATCATGCACTCCTTGCCGCCTGCCTTTTCCTCGAATTCTTTCTGCGAATTTACTATGACATAGCCGTGCCCTCCCTTCGCCCCCGGGAATTTGACGAGCGCAGGGCCGTCTATCTCCTCCGGCTTCAGTATCCGCGGCTTTTTTATTCCCGCTTTTTTTATCCATTCGAACATCTTGGTGCGGCTCCGTTCCCACGCTATGCTTCTCCTGTTCCCGTATATGGGCACGAGGAGATCGTCGAATTTCTCGCCCGTGTATTCCACGAATGAGCCGTGCGGAATGACGATGGCGTTCTTTGCGACCAGCTCTTCGGTGGGGATGTCAGCGTAGCTGTCCACCTCTATGAACTCGTCCGGCCTTCCGAGCGGAAAGGATTCGTAAAGCTTCCTCCTGTCCTTCAGGACCATCCCGACGGTTTTTATCCCCTCCTGCCGTGCGCCATGGAATATCTGGAGGGAAGAATGAGAGCAAATCGTCGCTATTTTGAAATCCTTGTAATCCGCCAATATTTCCCCTATTTTCTTCTTGTCGACCATGCCTGTTATTGTATTCCGAGGTTAAAAAACCTTGCGCTTTGTGGAGATTCGGCCGGGATAGCGTCCAGTCTACATTTCGTCTAGATCGAGGTCTTGGAAAAAAGGTAGGACGCAACCGTAATCGAGATTACCAGTGCGGCAGCCGAAACCCCGAAATCGAGCATGATGCTGAACTGGCTTGTATTTATCAAAAGCCCGCGCAAGCCATCGACAGCGTAACTTATGGGATTGAACATGCTTACGACCCTGAGCCATTCAGGCATCTTGTCGATGGGGAAAAGCGCATTGGACAAAAAGAAAAGCGGCATGACCAGCAGGTTCATTATCAGCTGGAATGTCTCGACTTCCTGGACTACGGACGCAAACGCGATTCCCACCGCGACGAGGAAACACGAAAAAATGACCATCAGGGCAAAAATGCCTATCAGATTTGCGATTGCCGGGATGGGAATTCCCGTAATGAAAATGCCAAGAACCATGATGATACTGCCCTGAAGGATGGCGGTGGTTGCGCCCCCGAGAGTCCTGCCGATGACGATGGTTTCACGGCTTGCCGGCGCTGCGAGCATCTCCTTGAGGAATCCGAATTCGCGGTCCCATATTATCGATACTCCTGAAAATACCGAAGTGAAGAGGAGGGTCATCGCCAATATCCCCGGAAGTATGAATGCCTGGTAGTTGAATCCGGGAACCATGGCTGAAAGCCCGCCGCCAAGCGCAATGAGAAACAGGAGCGGCATGCCGAGGCTCCCGATTATTCTTGATTTTGAATTGGTGAAACGCTTGACTTCCCGGAGCCAGACCGCGTAAACCTTCGATGGTTCAATGGCCATGCATCCGCCTCCTTGCTGCGAAATCGCTTCCGGCGCCTTTCTCGGCCCTGATGCTCGATCCCGTATAATAAATGAAAACGTCCTCAAGACTGGGCATATGGACTTCCATGCTTTCAATCTCTATGCCCTCTTTAAGCGCGATTTCCATCGCCTTGGGCACGAGTTTCGCCCCATCCTTCGTTTCGAATGAAACAATCGTTTCCGAAATCCTCGTTTTATCGCATATTTTTTTCCTTATGAAAAGGTCCGACAGCCTCTGCGGATCGCGCGAACCGACGGATATTATATTGCCCCCGATTGCACTTTTCAGGTTCCTCGGGGTGTCGAGCACCTTTATCTTCCCATGGTCTATGATGGCGACGCGGTCGCACAGGTAATCCGCCTCTTCAAGATAATGCGTGGTGAGCATTATCGTTATCCCCCTCTCCCTCAGTTTCTCGATATAGCTCCAGATATGCCTTCTTGTCTGGGGGTCAAGCCCGAGGGTAGGCTCATCAAGGAAAAGTATGTCCGGCGTATGCATCAGGCCCCGGGCAATCTCCAGCCTGCGCCTCATCCCGCCCGAAAAGGTTTTCACCTCCTTGTCTTTCCAGTCCATAAGCTCGACAAGCCGGAGAACCTCGTCTATTTTTTCTTTTCTTGATTTTGCGTCCATTCCGTACATCCTGCCGTGTATGTCAAGATTGTCATAGGCGCTGAGCCTCGTGTCAACAGTCGGATCCTGGAAGACTATGCCTATGGATTCGCGCACTTTATCCGGGTGGTCGCGGATATCGAATCCGTTTACCGTTGCATTGCCCGAAGTGGATTTTATGAGCGTAGTGAGCATGTAGATGGTCGTGCTCTTGCCCGCCCCGTTCGGGCCCAAAAGCCCGAAAAGCTCGCCCTGTCTCACGCTGAAACTTATTCCGTCAACTGCGGCAAAAGTGTTGAATTTCTTGACTAAATCATTTACGACTACTGCGTCCATATTCGTACCCCGGAACTAAAAGCGCCAGTGCATGGCCGTGATGGCCGGTCCAGCTGGTCTATATTGAAATATATGCATTTTTAAATATATCCAATCCAGATATATCAGGAATCTATATGAAAGAGATACTGAAGCTGAAGGGCGGCAAGGAGCATCTCGAAAAGATGGCGAAGAAAGCGCGCACGGGCTTCGAGACGTTCGTGCTCTGGCTGTTCTCAAAGAGGGACATGCACGGTTACGAGCTGATACGGATTCTCTCCGAAGAGGACGGCTTCGACCGCGCCATAACCGCGGCAATGATATACCCCCTGCTGAACGATATGGGCAGAAGAGGGCTGCTGAAGCATAAAACAATTCCGACCGGCAAGCGGGTCAAGAAAGTTTATTCCATAACACCGAAAGGAATTAAAAATTTGGATGAGGCAAAAAAACGCTTCCGCCAGAACAATTTAATGGGAAATTTCCTCAGGGAGATGCTCAAATGAAAAAAGAGGTCCTGAAGCTCGAAAACGTCAGCAAGGTCTACGACATGGGCGAGGGGATAGAGGTGACGGCGCTATCCGGTATCAACCTTACTGTGAGCGAGGGCGATTTCGCATGCGTCCTCGGTCCGAGCGGCTCCGGAAAAAGCACGCTGCTCCACATAATGGGCATCCTCGACCGCCCTACGGAAGGCAGGGTTTACATCGACGGAAAGGATACCACCAAGATGACGCCGGAGGAGCAGGCGAGGATACGCGGCCTGAAGATAGGCTTCGTGTTCCAGGCGTACAATCTCGTGCCGTCGCTGAGGGCATGGGAAAACGTCGCACTGCCGCTGGTCATCCAAGGAGTGCCTGCGGAAGACAGAAAGAAAAAGGCAGTTGCGATACTCAAGGAGCTGGACATGAGCGACCGGCTCGACCACTATCCGTCGCAGCTGAGCGGCGGGCAGAGGCAGAGGATTGCGATAGGCAGGGCGCTTGTAAACGACCCCACTATCATACTCGCGGACGAGCCGACGGGCAACCTGGATTCAAAGACGGGAAAGGAGGTGCTGGAGGCTTTCAAAGCGCTGCATGACTCCGGCAGGACCATACTAGTGATAACTCACGACGAGGACATAACGAAAATAGCCCATACCATAATAAGGATAAAGGACGGGAAGATAACGGAGACGAAACGTTTTCATACTCATAAAGGTGATTAGACATGAAAAATTTTGCATTCGGCATTTTGGGGCTGCTCCTGCTGAGCAGCATGGTGCATGCGGGCCTTGCGGTCACTGATTATTCGGTTTCGCAGGATTCTTTCAGGCCGGGTTCACGGGGATTAATCACGCTATATATTTCAAACCCATCCTCCTGTCCGACGCTTCCGACGGGCTGCGAGGGCAACAGCAGGCTTACGGGCGTAAGCATATCGGTTTCGCCTCCCGCGATAATATCCATGGACAAGGATGCGAACATCGGCGACCTGGAACTAGGCAGCTCGACATTCCTTTCGCTGCCTTTCTCGGTTGCGGACGATGCGCAGAGCGGAATTTACCGCCTTGATTTCAGGATTTACAGCTTCGGCGAGACGGGCAACATCAGGTACGTAACAATACCGGTAACGATTGCGAATACGCCGGAATTCGTCTTCACGCCGGACAGCAACGTCCTGACAAGCGTCGACAGCATCAGCCTCCGGATAGAGAACAATGGCGGGCTGGCAAAGAACGTCAAGATCAAGATAAGCGAAGACACCGCGGGCGTAGCGCTTTACGGCACTAACCAGATTTATATCGGGGACCTCAGCGGCGAGAAAACCGTTGCGGTCATGCTCGATTCAAGGAGCGCGCAGGACGGGCCGGTCAACATTCCCTTCCTGGTTACGTATGAAGATGAGATAGGCGTTTCGCACGAGGAAACGGATTACGTGCGCATGACGGTTAAGAAGGAAATGCTCGACCTCACGTTCACGCAGGACAGCGATATCATAACAAGAAAGGACAGCACGCTCGTTCTCAGCATAAGGAATAACGGGAACGAGCCGCTGAACGACGTAAAAATAACCCTCACGGACCCGAATGTCCGGCTCAGGGACAAGAACGAACTCAATTTCGGCAGCATCGCCGCAGGCGGGCAGGCGACGGTTTCCGGCGGGGTGTTCGCAAGCCTTTCACCAGGGCTTAATCTCGTGCCGGCAAAGGTGACATGGACGGAGCGCGATGTGAACAAGGAGCAGGACATGACAATACCGCTGACGATATCCTCGGATGCGGACGTCGGCGTTTACATAGAGACGAAGCCCGCGCCCCTTACAGTCGGCACCGAACACACGCTTTCCATCCTCGTTTCCAATCTCGGCTCCTACGCCATAGACAACGTAGATGTTGAAATCGATTCCGACATACTGGAAAGCCTGGACATTTCAAACAAGCAGTACATCGGAAGCCTTGCAAAGGACGACTTCAGCACCGTGCAGTTCAAGACAAAGGTAATCAGCACGGCAGCGCCAGGCGACTACACCATAAACGTGAAGGTGCGCTACAGGGACCAGTCCGGGGAATGGGAAACCAAGACGATATACCAGCCGATAACCGTATACTCTGCGCCAAGCGGCAACGGCGGCAACACGATTCTGCTCATAGTCGTGCTTGCGGTGATTGCCCTGGTTGCCTGGTATTTCTTTTTCAGGAAGG
>JACCLJ010000049.1 GCA_013425425.1 Microcaldota archaeon | reverse complement strand
CGTCTTCGTTCCCGGGAGTGTCGTCGATGCTGTCTTCCACATAAATCTCGTATCCCGCGCCCCGTATTCTTGAACGCAGAGCGGGATGTATCTTCAGCATGTCTGGAAGATTGCCCGCTGCGACAAGGACGAAATCGGTCGGCACAGGCTGGGTTTTCACCAGCGCGCCGGAGCTCATCTCGCTCTGGCCCGTAATCGGATACCTTTTCTCCTGCATCGCGGTAAGCAGCTCCTGCTGCCAGTTGAGCTTGAGCGAGGCTATCTCGTCTATGAAAAGGACTCCGCGGTTTGCCCTGTGCACCGCGCCGGCTTCGACGCGGAGATGCGCCGGGGTGCCGAGGCCGCCGGAATTGCTTGCAAGAATTCCGTTTGCAAAGATATTACCGGATTCCGTCGTTATGTTATAAACATGGCCGGAAAAGTCTATTTCGGATTCGCTGAAGAAGATCTGCTCTCCAAGAAGTATTTTTTGCAATGTGGTGCCCGATGCCCTCAGCGTTGAATTTATGTATTTTTCACTTTTGCCGCGTTGCACAAGGTCCAGCTGTTTTGATTTTTTTCTTTCCAAAACCATTTCGATAGCCATCTGAATCCTTGACAGCTTGGCATCCGAATAGCGGATAGGGATGAATTTGTAGAATCTCAAAACATTCTCTATTTCGCTGGAAATCGAGAGCCTCCAGAGATACCTGCCTTTCCTGAATTCGTTTTCGTTTATATGCGGGGAAGTTTTTATCCCGAAAGAATTCAGGTAGTGCGCAATTTCCCCCAAAATTCTAATCCTGTTTTCCTTCAGCGAATAGTCACCCGCAAGACCGATTCCAAAATACTGGATTTTGTTCTCATCCGGCGAAAACCTCGGGCTGCACAGCTCATTTCCCAACAATGCGCCGAAGAATTCCTGCTGTGTCTGCCCGTTAAGGTGTATCCATGATGGTATCTCTACTTTTTTGTTTTTCCTCCCGACCGGTGCTCCAAGTGCAATAAAGAACCGCACGACATCCCTATTCGTGTTCCATACCACCATGCCAGTATTGTTGATACCGCTGATTCTTCTTTCGAAATTTTTGCCTATCTCCTCGCCGAATAGTGCAATCAGGTCCTGCGCATACTGGTTGAGGGAACTTTCTTCGGCTGAAGAAAGGAATATCCCATTGAGCGTTGAAAAAACGCCTCCATCGCCGAATGTTGTCCCAAGAATGCGGGCAGTGATGGGAGCCGACTCGCTGTTGATGTTAAAAGGCAGCAATCCAAGCTTTTCCAGCCTTTCTGCAGTTCTTACAGCGCTAGGTTTGCTCTTATTATTGTTCCACCATCTTACTTGTCCAGCTTTTATGCCCAGAAGTTTCGCGATTCTTTTATACCCAAGGTGCGGATTTTCCTTTTTCAGTCTGACAAATTCGTAGTACTTGTGTGCACTTCTTTGTTCCTCTTCCGAGAAAGTCGCTATTACGTCTTTAGAAGTTATTACATGTTCCGAATGAACGGTCAGGCTTTCGTTTCCTTTGAGGTCTTGGGCTTCCGTGTAATTGCCGGAAACATAGACTTTATGTTCTGGCGTTAAGACAATCCTGTTTGGGCCTTGTCTTACTGCATGCATCCGCCCATTGTGCGTTCTCCTGTTTACGCAAAGAACGCGGACTGGTTTTATCGCCCCGTCAGCATAGCCGATTGTGTAAATCTCTTCCTCTTTTGGCAAAATCAGCCCTTCATATTTTTCATCCTTTTGTATCAGCTTGGGATATTTTGCCAGCAATTCATCCACCACTTCGTCCATCACGGTCGCAGAAATGTTTTCATCCTTTACAGTATATATAGTAGAAAGTGGAAAAAAGCATTGCAGCGGGTCGTGCTTGATGTCTCCGAGAAGCGCGCCTGCCTTGGTGCCTGTCGCATCTATGAAAGGCGCGGTATTTTTTCCCGTGTTGTCTATGAGAAGCTTGGGCGTATTGACGCTCTCCTTCAGCGAAAACCTCCTCCCAAGGCTTGAGGTGGCGTTGGACATTATATACAGGAATCCCAGGCCGAGTATCGCGGCCACGACGAACCATTTCGCATTTTCAGGCATGTCAATAATGAATATTACGGCATAGAGAACAGCCGCGGCAAGCAACAGCAGGAACAGCGGATTTATCCCGCCCATCTCCTCCTCCGCGGCCTTCTTCTCCCTCGCTATTCTTTTCCCGAGCCCCTGGCCCACCACGCTCTGCCCTCTTCTTATTGCTTCCACTTCCTTTGGCGAATAGTATTTCATGTACTTCTTATGCGCCTTCAGATAGTCATAATCCGGATATGTCTTCACAACGTCGATGATAGGCTGGTTCTCATCCTCCCCATTCGGATTCACTATGACATCATCAAGGTTTTCAATCGGCATGAGTTCTGCCATCGCCTGCGCCAGCATGCTCTTGCCGGTTCCAGGCGTGCCGATGAGCAGGACGTTCCTCTTCTGCTTTGCGGCCTTCTTCACGATGTCCACCGCCTTGTCCTGCCCTATTATCTGGTCTATGAGCCGTTTCGGCACCTCTATTTCAGCAGTGCTGTTGAATTTTCTCAGGAAACCACCCTCACATTCCCAAAGGCGATTCTCGGTGAAAAGAAACTCCCCCGGGCCTTCGTCTTTTTTTCGATAGCTTCTATGTTTTTGAAAAGATTAAATATGTTTCCGCTCAGCATGAAGCCCGCGGCCGCTTCCATCTTTCCGCGGTTAAGCATCATTCCGGCATTCACCTCCACTCCGAAATCGCCCGTCGTGCGGTTCGCGGTGTGCGTGCCGTGCAGGGAATAGACAAGCAGCGCCTTTCCGCATTCCTCCTCCAGGTTTCCGGCATCGCCTGCGGCTATTTCAATATTCGAATATCCAGTTCCGGGCGGCGTGGAGAATGCGGGCCTGCTGCACTGCCCTCCCCCCTCCCTGCCTTCGAGCGCCGCGTTTTCCCTGTCGTAGGCGAAATTCCTGATGACTCCCTTTTCGACGACCGGCGTTCTTTTCGAAGGCGTTCCCTCGTCGTCGAAAGGCCTCCCCCCGGTGCCATCTAGCGTCCCGTCGTCGTAGATGCCCAGCTTTTCATCGAAGAATTTTTCCCCCTTCCTGCCGGCGAGGATGCTTATTCCGCGCCTCTTCCACTCGCCCAGAAACGAGGGCATGAGGATGTCTATGACGTCATCTATAACCTCCGGCTCCATTATTACGGTATATTTTCCTGCCCGCGGCTTTTTCGGTTTCCTCGTCCTTCTTGCCATCTCCGCCGCATGCAGCCCCATGTCGCGGTATTTTCCGGGAAGATGGGTGAATGCGTTTGAATAATATCCGAAGCCGTCGCCATCCATCACTTCCGCGTAAACCGAAAGCATGGTGCATTTGTAGCCGTTTGCGAAGCCTTCGCTGTTCTCCAGCCTTACGTTCTCCCAGAAGGCCGAAACCATTATCTTCGTGTTTTTGGAATATTTTTCCGCGCCTTCCCGTATCTCATCCAGTATCTCCTTGAGGCCGCCCGCTTCCATTTCACCTATCCCCGCGTCGCATATCCCTACGTGCGGAGCCTTTGCTTTCGGGGCAAAGGAAAATCCGGATTTCGGCGAAAACCGCGAAAGCGATGCGGCGGTTTCAATCGCGTTTCCGACGTTGCCTTCCCGGTTGCAGTAGGCAAAGCCGAGCCTTCCGTCCCTGAGAACGCGCACCCCGTAGCCTTCGTTTCCGCTGTCCTCCCTGGGCTTTATCTTTCCCCCGTAGAGCATAAGCGAAAGCGTCCTGCTCCTGGTGAAAAAAGTCTCATGCGGCGGCTTTGGCATAAGGTTTTATTTCGTTCCGCAGTTTAAAATCGTTATGGAAGGCATGAAAAGGCTCTTTGTCGCGGTCGAACTGCCGGAAGAGCTTAGGAATAGGATACATTCTCTTGCAGGGGAGCTGCCCCAGGACGCGGTAAAGGCGGTTGAGAAGGAGAACATCCATCTCACGCTGAAATTTCTCGGAGACACGCCCGAAAGCAAGGTGGCGGAGATAATCGAACGCCTCGAAGGTGTATCATCCGGTCCGTTCCGCTGCGCCGTTTCAGGTGCGGGGGTTTTCCCGAATCCGGATTACATACGCGTCGTATGGGTCGGCCTCCACTGCGAAGAGATGCCGAAGCTTGCGGCAGAGGTGGAGCGCGCGCTTGAAGGGATAGGAAAAAAGGAGGAAAGGGGTTTCTCGCCGCACATAACGATTGCGCGCGTAAGGAAAAAAATAGACGTATCCGCCTTCCTCGCAAAGCACGCGAGCGAGAATTTCGGCGGGTTCGGGGCATCGGAATTCGTCCTCATAGGAAGCGAACTTGGGAGGGAAGGGCCCACATATACGGCAATTAAAAGATTTTCTCTCGAAAGATAATAGGTGCAATCATGACTACTCTTGACAAGGCGATAATAGCCGCCTATGAAAAAGCCGGAAAAAGGTTCGAGATTTACGTGGACCCGGATGCCGCGCAGGCATACCGGGAAGGCATAAAGAAGGACCTGAAGAACATACTCGTCGCCGAGGAGATTTACTCGGATGCGAAAAAAGCGGAGAAGGCGAAAGCCGGGGACGTCGAGAAAACCTTCGGCACGACGGACATCGTGCAGGTACTGGATTTCATACTGAAGAAGGGCGAGATACAGCTGACAACCGACCAGAAAAGAAAGAAGGCCGAGGAGAAAAGAAAGCAGATAGTGGCGATAATCGCAAGAGAGGCGATAGACCCGAGAACCAAGGCGCCGCATCCCGTCCTGCGGATAGAAAATGCGATGGAGGAGGCCAGGGTGCAGGTCGATCCTTTCAAGGATGCGAGGGAACAGCTTGATGACGTTGTAAAAGAATTAAGGCTCATCCTTCCGCTGAAATTCGAGAAGATAAGCGTTGCCGTGAAAGTGCCTCCTGCCTTTTCCCACAAGTGCTACGGGATGCTGAAGAATTATGGCATAAGGAGGGAGCAGTGGCTTTCGGACGGCAGCCTTGTCGTCGTCGTGGAGATATTCGCAGGCCTGCAGGGCGAGTTCTACGACAAGCTGAACAAGATGACCGCAGGCGCGGTTGAAACCAAGATTCTTGAGGGTGGCAGGCTTTGAAAATAAAGGAAACGCGCGAAGGCGTCTATGAAGTGGGCGGGGGCGTGGCGACAAAAAGCCTCGCTCCGGGGATACAGGTCTACAAGGAGAAGATAATAAAGGAAGGCGGAGCCGAATACCGCCTTTGGAATCCTTACCGGAGCAAGCTTTCCGCCGCGCTGAAGAAAGGCCTCGTGAATTTTCCATTCAGGCACGGGACGAAAGTGCTTTATCTCGGCGCATCGACCGGAACGACCATCTCGCACGTATCGGACATCGTGGGGAGGGAAGGGGAAATATACGCGGTGGAAATCGCGGCGCAGTGCATGAAAAGCCTGCTCAGGCTTTCAGAGCAGCGGGAGAACGTAATCCCAATTCATGGGGATGCGAGAAAGCCGCAGGAGTACGAGGAAGTAGGCAAGGTTGACGCGATTTACCAGGACGTCGCCCAGCCCGACCAGGACGAGATACTCATCATCAATGCAAGAATGTTTTTGAAGAACGGCGGCATCGCAATGATTGCGATAAAATCCCAGAGCATAGACGTCACGCTCGAGCCCAAGCTTGTTTTTGAGCGGGTGCTGAAAAAGCTTGAATCGCATTTCGAAATCCTGGAAAAGATAAAGCTGGAGCCCTTTGACCAGGACCATCTTTTTGTCGTGCTGAAATTCAAAGCATAAGCGCTATACAAGCTCCTCAGCCCTGAACAATCTTTCGCAGAAGTGGCACCTGTAGCCGCTGTCCTCCTTCGTGAAAGCCTTGCTCACATCGCTCTCGCTGTTCGTCATGCAGTTCGGGTTCGGGCACTTTCCTATCCCTGAAAGTTTGTCCGGAAGCTGCACTTCGAATTTCTTCTCCACCTTGCTGTTCTTTATGATATTTATGCTTGCCCCGGGGGAAATCAGCGCGATGGTGTTGACGCTGCCCTCGCTTATTATCTTTCCCTCTATCTTTACGATGTCCTTCTTTCCCATCCTCTTGCTCGGCACGTTCATGACAAGTGCGACGCGGTTCGGATAGCTCTCGTCTATGCCGAGAATCTTCAGCACCTTCGCGCCCATGCCGGCCTGTATGTGGTCCACAACAGTTCCCATCTCGATTACGTCTACCGTCAGCATAATCCTCACCCTTTCCTCAAAACATAATCAATAATCGCCATCCTCAGCGGAACCCCGTAATGCGCCTGCTCGAAGTAGCGGGCCTGCGGCATCTTGTCTATCTCCGGGTCGATCTCGTTTATCTTAGGAAGGGGGTGCAGTATCGCAAGGTCTTTCTTCGTCCCGTCCAAATCCTCCTTCTTCACCCTGAATTTTTTCATTATGCTCTGCGCCTCGTACGGGTCTGCAAACCTCTCGGCCTGTATCCTGCATACGTAAAGCACGTCCGCATCCCTGAACTCCGGCTCGCCCTTAAGCTTCACCTTCAGCCCGAATTTCTTTTCGACTTCCTTAAGATATATCGGGTCCATCTCAAGCCCTTTAGGCGAAATCAGCGTCACGTTCGCGTCGAACATCGCCAGGCCGTAAACAAGCGACCTCATGGTCCTCGCATGCTTCAAATCCCCGAGAAGCGTCACGTTCAGGCCGTCTATCTTCCCCTTCATCCTTCTTATCGAAAACAGGTCTATGAGCGTCTGCGTCGGATGCTGGTTCCCTCCATCTCCGCCGTTCACGACCGGCTTTGCGGTCATGTCCGCCGCCAGTCTTGCCGAGCCCTCCTTTGCATGCCTCACTACAAGGACATCGGCATATCCCTCGACGGTTTTTATCGTGTCCGCGAAACTCTCCCCCTTCTTAAGCGAGCTCAGTTCCGGGAGAAAATCCAGATAAGTCATTCCGCATCGCATCGCCGCAGACTGGAATGAAAGCTTCGTGCGCGTCGACGGCTCGAAAAACAGGGTGGCAGCTATCCTGCCTTTCAAATCGATTTTCTTTTTTCCGTCGGCAATCCCGTCCGCCAGGTCCAGGATTTCCTTCACATTCTCTTTTGTCAAATCCCGTATAGAAATCAGATCCATCTCAACACCATATGGTATTGCAGACCAAGGTTTATATTTATTTTCTCACGAGTTCCTTTCATGACCGGAAGGCTCGTGGTGCTCGAAGGAATCGATGGATGCGGCAAGGAGACGCAGATACGGATGCTCAAGGAGAGCATGGAGTTCAGCCTCTACAAATATCCCACGAAGAACTACCGGATGCTCAACGACTACCTCGACAAGAAGATAACC
>JACCLJ010000039.1 GCA_013425425.1 Microcaldota archaeon | reverse complement strand
AACAACCTTCCCAAGATAAGTTGGGTCACTTTTCAGCCCCACCCCCAATGGTGAGAAGCCAGGGTAGTATTTCTTTAGCTTTTTTTCGCTGGTGCTCGCATTCCTTGAATAGTTATACAAGCCTTTTATCAGAAAAGAACTTTCCAGATAAAACAGGTATTTTGATACGGTTGTCCTGAAAACGCCAAGCGTGTTGGCCAGGTTATTTTTATCTATCAGCAGGCCGGGATTATCGATTATGATATTCATTATTCTTTCAAGAAGCGACGGGTCTTCCAGTTTGTATCTTTTTGGGATATCCTGGTATATCGCCTTATCAATTATCCCTTCTCTGATGTATTTCCTGATGAAAAAATTGTCGAATTCGTCCACCAGCTCTGGAAAACCGCCTATCAGGACATAGTGGTCGAGCGCTTTTATCATCTCGTCCTTGTAGAGGCCGGTTTGCGGGATTTTTCTGAACGCCAGGTATTCTTTGAATGAGAGGGGTTCAATCTTAAATTCAAATATCCTGCCGGCAAGAGATTCTTTGGAGGTTTTCCTGAGAAAGAGGGTCTCCGAGCCGGTCACGACTATTTTGAGGCTCTTCAGGTCGTACAAACGCTTTATCTGCTCAGCCCAGTTATTCAGCTTTTGGACTTCATCGAAGAAAATGAATTTTATCTTGGTCTCTGTCAGCTTTTCAGCGGTTTTCAATACATCTGAAGCATTTGCTTCGCTGAAATCATCAAAAGAGAAATAAAGGATTGTTTTTGGGCTTTCTTTTTCCAAAAGCTGTTTTATCATGTGATAAACAAGGTAGGATTTGCCCGTTCTTCGCAACCCGTATATCCCGATAATCTGCCTTTTCTTGAGATAGGGTTCAATGCCGCCGTATATCTCCCTTGGCTTGAGAGAGATATCGAAAAAGTTCCCTTTCCACCATGGATTTGATTCTATTAGTTCTTCTTCCAACGACATGTATGTCACCAACCTACGTATTATTAATAATACGTTGTTTAAGAAACTACATATTTTAAAGGATATCGCTTTGGGCTACTGCGACCGCACTGGGAAGGCGAGGATCCCCGAGCGGTACGTATCGCTCGCACGGAAGTTTCTTGAGGCGAAATGGCTGCCATTCCATAAGTAGCCCTTTTATTCCTTTGTTTAGATATAATTCAGGAGAATAAAAGGGTGGAAAACATGTTCGATGACATAATAAAGGCTGCGAAGGGAGAACCCGAAGCCTCTGTTCCTGTGAAAGAAGCTAAGGCGAAAGATGATGAGGACATAACGGTAAGGATAACCGTCCTTGGTGTCGGCGGAGCAGGCTGCAATTGTGTTAATCGGATTGCCAATTCAGGCATAAAGAGCGCAAAGACGATTGCGATTAATACTGACGGCAAGCACCTCAACATGGTCAATGCGGATAAGAAGGTCCTTATCGGCAAAACGATAACCCGCGGCCTTGGGGCCGGCGGAGACATAGAAATCGCGCAGAAGTGCGCGGAAGCCGACAACGCACTCCTGAGGAAGGAGATAGGCGAGAACGAGCTTGTTTTTCTTTGTGCGGGAATGGGAGGCGGAACCGGTGGCGGGGCTGCCCCGACTATTGCAAGGATAGCGAAGGAACAGGGTGCGGTTGTAATCGCGATGGTTACGTATCCGTTTGCGCTTGAAAGAGTACGCCTGAAGAAGGCGCAGCAGTCCATTAGGAACCTGGTCCAGGAATGCGATACTGTAGTCGTGATAGACAATAACAGACTTGCATCCTATGCTCCGAACCTTCCGATAAACAAGGCATTCGAGCTTGCTGATTCCATAACTACAAGGGCAGTCAGGGGGATAGCGGATACGATAATGTTCCCGAGCCTCATAAACGTCGATTATGCGGACGTTAGAACGGTAATGGGAAATGGCGGACTCGCGATGATTTCCCTCGGCGAAGCTGGCGGGCATGACAGGGTGGAAAACGTAATCAAAAACACGCTTGAGCATCCGCTCCTTGACGTTGACTACGAGGATGCAAAGGGATGCCTCCTGCACCTCGAGGGCGGGGCGGACCTGACGCTTGGCGATGCAATAAAGATCGGCGAGGGCATAACCCAGAGCTTCGATGAGAATGCAGTCGTAAAGATGGGGGCGAGGGTGGTTCCGGAACTCAGGAGCACGATAAGGGTGACCGCGATAGTCACCGGTATCAAATCGCCGTACATATTCCAGAAGGGAGAGGATGCCAACAGACGGCTTGAGGGCAGGGAAGACGAAAGCATCCAATACCTGTGAATTTTAGGTGATGACTGATGTTTGTTTCGTTCGATCCATTCACATTGTTAGCCATAATCTTTGTCTGTTTCTTCGTGCCCGGCGCCTTGCTTGCATTTTCCATTTTCCGAAAGGATGATTTCCTTTTTATTGAAAAGGCGTTCATCGGATTCGGGATTGCGATAGTCGCCATCCCGGCCGTTCCGTTCCTGCTCTATTTCTTTCTTGGAGTGAAATACACTTATGACATTGCGCTTGCGACGGTCGGCCTGTTCTACCTGGTTTCCATTGCCGCATTTGCGATTACGAAGACATACGAGGATGTGCTCGGATTTTTCAAGGGGAATTGGATTACGGATATGATGAGCGGGTGGCGGAAGCTTGTTTTGCCGCTTGGATTGCTTACCCTCCTGTTCATATCGTTCTGGCTTAGATTCGGGAGCTATGGCCCGATATACCAGGAGCTTGACCCGTATTTCTACACCTATATCCCGCAGCAACTCCTGGTTCTTGGCGAAAATCCGCTTGATGACAAAACAGCCTGGTATCCTGAGGTCCAAGTCAGCCACAGGCAGGTGCCTGAGCTCTCTTATCTGGAGGCGATATGGTACTCGCTGTATAACGGCAGCAATGGATATGACAACATGCTCCTGGCGGGCATCGCATCCATATATCCGCCCTTGGCTGCCATGCTTGCGGTGTTCTTCCTTTATCTCCTCATAAGTTCGGTTTACAAACGCGAATACGGGCTCATCGGCGCAGGCATTGCATCATTCGCTCCGATGATGATATACAAGCTTATGGCGGGCGAGCAGGAGGTCCAGCCATACGCATTCTTCGCCCTCGCATTCTTCTTTTCCATGTATGCCCTCATGCTGCTGAGAAAAGAGATGAAGTTCGCGGTTCTTGCCGGCATTGCGTTCTTTGCAGTATGCCTTGGTTCGTCTTCCGAAGTCCTGGCAATAGGAACGCTCATCATCTTCTCGCTTGTTTATGCATTCGTGCTTTTCATAAGAGAGAAGGATTCCGCGGAACTGAAGGAGATGCTTAAGCTTAACGCAGTCGTGTTCTGCATAGGAATGCTCTTCGGAAGTGCGATACTGAAGAGCCTGTTTTATTCGGGCTACGTGGGCGGCCCAAGCCTCATTCCCGGCGTCATAATACTTGCATTCTTCGGATTTCTGGTTATTTTGAAGGAACAGATAGCGCAGCAGAATGCGGGCTGGATCGCAGTTGCGATGGTATTGGTCGGCGTTATTTTCATACTTTCCCCATTGGGAGCGCCGCTCAAAAACATAGGCGCTGCGGGCTTCGGCGTTGCGGAATTCAGCAGCCCGCTTTACAGGACGATTGCGGAGCAGGGGGCAACCGGCGGATTCATCCATTCCTCAGTGGGATTTGTGGCTTCGCCGTATAAAGACCTTGGAAACGATATTGTCGAGCCATTCGCATCCCTGATCGCTGCGCTGCTTACGCCGCTTATCGGCAGCAATGCGGCAACGACATTCGCCAGCCCGCTCAATACGCTAGGGCAGCTGGCAGGAGATGCAATGGATATCCTGTTCCTGCCGATTACCCTATTCGTAAATTTCCTGTTTTCCGTGAGCGTCAGCATATTCAACGGGCTCCTGGGCACCAACGTAGATTATGGCGCAGGCGCGGGCAATTTCATAGATTACTGCAAAGCGATAAACGGCTTCGTTTTCCTGTGGATTTTCGTCCTGCTCCTTGCGTTTATCTATTCGATATACCGCTCCGGGGGTAAGGGAATCTCCATTCCGCTGTTCTTTGCCGCATTGATACTGCCTGCGTTCCTTGTCGGCATAATCAAGGCGAAGTACACCATTTACTCCGCATTCCTCATCGGCGCAGGGATAGCGTTCGTGCTCGGCGAGATGGATAATTTCGTAATGAATTTCAAGGGCGCGGGCAAGGACGGAAAGACGCTCAAGCTCGACCTTTCCGAAGAAAAACGGAAAAAATATGCGCAATACGTTATGATTTTCGGCCTTGCGATGCTTTTCTTCCAGTTTGTCGGGGATTCATTTGCACCTGCGCTTTTCATTGGCACGTTCACGCCCAAGTTCCAGGACGACCCGCTTGCTGCGCAGGCGAAGTTCAAGGAGTTTTGCAGCCAGAGCGGGGATGCAACGGTATGCGCTGCGGCTGCGGACCCAATGGGATATGCAGGCATCGGAACGAATTACCAGTATGATGAGAA
>JACCLJ010000029.1 GCA_013425425.1 Microcaldota archaeon | reverse complement strand
TCTTCGAGCCCAGCCCGAAATACGTGCAGAGGGTTTGAATCCGATTCTCGTAGCGATTTTGTAGATTGAAAACTTGCGTTCAAAACACAAGCATGACCTCCATCTCCAGGATCTATTATTTTAACAGCGGAAATGATGTTGCTGCTGTAGTGAATTATCTCAGGCAAGGAAAATTAAGGACGATGAGTTTCGTGCCGATTGGTGAGAGTGATATTGCATCTTACCCTTCACCAGAGGCACGCATCATAATACCGGATGAAAAAGCAGTGCTTGTATGGGGTGATGGATTTCAGCATGGCGTAAGCTATTTTTTTCAGACCAAAGATCCCATATCATAAATCAGTTACCGATGCCCATAGCGATTTTCTCGAAGCATACTTTCGGGCAAACCAAGAAGTTCAATTTGTCAGCGGCGGCAACCATAACTCAGCGTTGGTGCGTTATGACGATAATCTTCTCGGTTTGGAAGTCCTCGGAATAGCGACAAATAAACGCATCAACTCCTGTATTCCGCATACCAGAAATGGCAAAACAATACTATCGCGTTTTTCCGCTGACCTTTTGACCGATCTTGACGACAAGACCGTCCATAAAAGCATAGATCTAGACGTGGTTAGCGGCTACCCCTGTCATGAATGGTACGCAGACGGCAAAAGATCATACGGGGAAGTTAGAGCGAGTTTAGAACATCTGCTAAGAAAAAACATGGTAGTGAGATTTGATGTCGGAGGGATTTCTATCGAAGAGCCCCCCCGCCGGAATTTCCCCTGATTCCGGCTTTGCAAAGTACGAGGAGCTTATAGAGCTTTATCTCTCATACAACTAGTCGATTGTACAAACCAATCCAGTCAACAAATTTATACGCACTGCGTCAATATCTTTTAATGAACTGCCCGAAGTGCGATGGCGGAGCGTACGTCTCCGAAGAGGAAGTCATAAACCTTGTCGACAGCGTCGTGCCGGCGAAGGTGATACTCAAGGTCACTTACATCTGCAAATCCTGCGCCGAGAGGTTCACGAGGGTCTACCTGGAGGACATTGACGCCGCGGCGAGAAAGAAGCCGAAGGAGGCGCTCACGAAAAACGCGAAGGAGTGGTCGCCTGCGCCGGGGATGCCCACCAGCGAATTCGCGGCCGGGCCGGCCGTCCCGAAGGCCAGCAACAAGGATATCAGGGACAAGCTAAGATTCTTGGACGAGGTTTGAACATACACTGCCTGGGTTGGTTTTCAGATTTTTATGTCCATGCAGAACTTGAGGACCTTTGGGCTGTATTCGGACACCTTGGTTATTTTCAGCGATTTTATTTTCTTCCTGAACGACTGGAAATCGACCTCCACTATTTCCTTTATATCATCGACTCCATCTTCGGATGACCAGAAATAGTAGTGGATCGTTCCTCCTTTCGCCTTGAGGCATTTCGCCGCGAGCTTCAGGTATTCATACGCTCCCTTCGGCAGCGGCATCACGACCCTATCGCACTTGCCGAAGTATTTTTCGCATTCCGCTCCGACATCGCCCATTACGGGAACTATCTTGTTCCCCGCCTTGTTTATCCTCACGTTCTCGGCCATGTACTTATAGGCGTCGGGGTTCATCTCGACCGCGTAAACCTTCCTCACCCTCGGCTGGGTTTTTGCTATGGCCAGCGCGTAGGGTCCGGCGCCCGCGAACATGACCATGACGATTTCGTTGGCCTTCACCTGTTTCGCTATCCTCTGGCGCTCCGTCGCTTCTCTGGGAGAGAAATAGACCTTCCTCACGTCGAGCCTGACGCGGAATCCGTGCTCCTTGTGCTCCGTCTCCTTCTCCTCTCCGTATATCAGCTTGAAGTCGCGCAGGCGGTATGCGCCTTTCCTGGCGCTCCCCTTGTTGTAAACTGTCTTTATGCGCGGGTTCAGCTCGAGGAGCGCCTCGACTATGTCTCGCTCCCTGTGCGAAAGCTCGTCCGGAATCTCGACAACCGCCACATCGCCGATTATGTCGAACGATCCCTTGATATGCTTGAGTTCGTGGGGAAGAAGGCGCTTCTCGAGAAGTTCGATCATGTCCATATGTATACTAATCGCGGGCCGCTATAAAAAATTTAAGCCGCGCATTGCGCGCGGGTCTAATCGCGAATCATTCAAAATTATTAAAGCTGTGCTACAATACAGAAGCGCTGGGGATCGGAGATGTTCGATTTGGATGAAATTAATTGCGAGGCGCCGGACCTGGAAATGCTGGGCGACTCGCTGCTGGAGCGGCTGGAAGGCATAATCCGGATGCTGGACGGGCTTTCAGCCGGCTTTCCTGACGCAAAGGATGCGCCATC
>JACCLJ010000020.1 GCA_013425425.1 Microcaldota archaeon | reverse complement strand
CCCGCAAAAATAATCATATAGCTGTAGTTCTTTCCGGTATCGAGCTCGCTCCTTACGCGGTATACCAATCCTCTTTTTTCACGAACCTCGGTAAAAAGTTTTGATGACATGCCTTCCCCGAGTATTGCCGAAAAAATCTCTGCAGCGTACCTTTCTTTTTCAGCCATCTTCGGGAAGTGGAACCCGATTGCCACAACCGCCTGTTGTAATTCCTTTCTTGTTTCAGACTCCGCCAGATTCCTGAATTTTATTTCGGGCATTGCCTGCCCGTTTTTCATTTCCCTTTCAACAGCGAATTTTTCAGCAAACCCGAGTACGTCCGAAAACTCGTTGTTCCCAACGACGCAAAGAACGGCGTTCTCGGGGCAGTAAACTGAGCGGTGCCTCTCAAGCAGCTGTTTCTGGCTCATCGACCGGACATTCTCTTCAGTTCCGCCAATATCCAGGCCGAACGGCTCCCCGTACAGGCAGCGCTTAATCTCATTGATTGAATGCCCTCTTGGATCATCATGGCGCATCCTTAGTTCTTCGCATATCACATTCGCTTCCTTTGCAACCTCTTCCTCGGGAAATGTTGGGTTGAAGAAGACATCAAATATTATATCCATGGCTATTTCCAGGTGCCGCGACGGCAGTTTTACGTGATAAGCCGTAATCTCCTCCGATGTGAATGCATTCAATATTCCCCCAACTTTTTCCAGGGGAAAGGAGATTTCCTTTATCGTTCTTTTTTCCGTGCCTTTGAAGCAAAGGTGCTCTATAAAATGCGAAATCCCTTTTTCCTTCTCCGACTCGTTTATTGCGCCCTGCTTTGCCGCGAGCATTACAGTTGTAACCGGCACATCCCTCTTTTCGTGCAGCACAGTTAGTCCGTTCTCGAGCTTCTTCCTGTTAAATTCCGGCATAAAATCCCTAACAACAGTCGTTTCTTAAACCTTTCCCAGGAAGCTATCTCTTCTTGAACACAATAAACCTCTCGCCATTGAGCTCAAAGTCATCAAGTACGTTAAAGTTTCTCTCGATAAAATTAATCAGCCAGAACCTCTTCGCCCTGAAAGGCGTTCTTCCGCTGAAGCTCGCAGTCATAAAGCCAACAACAACTTTTCCCCGCTCCGCTAATTCAGTAAGAAGCTTCTTGCTCGAATGCCTCTCAAAAAACTCAAGCGCGTCAATGACATTAAACAGCCAGATTGTCCTCGGCGATTTTTCCCGGTCCACTATCTCCAAAACGGCGTCCAGCTCGAACAAGTCCTCCCAGTAAGCCGCTGCATCGCAGCCCGTATTTTTAAAATGCCGGTTCATCATGTCCACCAGCACCCGCGCCGCCTCAACAGCGACGTATCTTTTGTCAATTTTCTCGCATGTCAGCCCGCCGACGCCCGCGCCCAGGTCTATAATGCTTTTCTCGCTGCCGATAATCCGCGCATACAGCGCGTCGTAATCCCTGTTCTTGCTCGAAGCATGGCTTTTAAGCACTTTTTCCGGGGGTTGTTTTGCGCCGGTAACCTTG
>JACCLJ010000105.1 GCA_013425425.1 Microcaldota archaeon | reverse complement strand
AATACTATGGCAGCTACGCAACATTCGCTCTCGGCGGCGGCATGGACGACCCGAACAGCCAGTATACGACATACGAAGTCGATGTCTGGAGCGACCCATCTCAACCCGGCCTTGATTTCTTCGCACGCGTTGACAACGACGGCTACCTCTGGTTCGGCGACTGGGGACACGACAACGGCGGCTACTTCAACTGCGGAGATGACGAATACTTCGGCGTAGGCAAGACTAACATAATGCTGACATACAATTCAAGCGGCGTGGCGGGCGGCGGACTCGTCTCAGAAACCACGGGCGCAGTCCCGTTCTACACCACGGACCAGAACCCGCAGACGTACAACCTTTCAACAGGGGAGAGCGTGCTCGCGAACTACACGGTGTACGCAACAGAGCCGGGATTCTACCTGTTTTTTGGAGAGGCGAATGAAACCTCGGGCCCGTACCTCGGCAACTTTTCCGGGGATTGGGGAGTGCATACTTATGAGATAATTCTGCCCACGCCGAACCAGGTGGCGCCGGCAGACGAGTATTACATGCATATCGGCAACAGCGTTTCGCTTAAGTTCAGCTGCGGAGACGGCATAATAGATACGATACAATTATGGACGGACACGGAAGGACCGTGGAGTGCGGTTTATTCCAGCTCCAGCTACGATGAGAACGAAGTGCTCACATTTGACACCTCCTCGCTCAGCGAAGGGAACTATTCCTGGGCGGTATGGTGCAACACGACCGAAGGCGACAGCGCATGGTCGCCGAACCGGACCATACACGTTACCGACACGGGGCTTTTCGAGTGTTCCGACATTACCGACCCGGGCACATACGAGCTTCTCATGGACGTCACCGCGGGCGCATGGATAAATTGCTTCAACATATATGCTGACGACGTGACGCTTGACTGCGCGGGCCATTCCATAACAGGCAACGGATGCGGTTACAGTTACAAAGGAGTATACTCCTATAGGTTCAACACGACGGTAAGGAACTGCAACATACGGAACTTCGATGAGGATGTATATTTCGCAACGGGCGCAACCGACGGCCTGATAGAGCACAACAATCTCTCATACGCGGATTATGGAGTATACCTTGATTACAGCCACGGCAACTCTATCATTTACAACAACTTCGAAAACAACTACGTGGGATTCTACCTCGGGTATTCGAACAACAACCAGATCGGCAGGAATAATGTGACCGATACGTCCGATGCAAATTTCGGGTCCGGCTCATGCCCGTTCCTTTTCCTTTGGGATGGCTCAGGATACGAGTATTATACGGATTTGGCCGGAGAATCGCTCGGCGGCTCCTGGTTTGAAACGCCTTTGTACGAAGCAGGCATATACGAGCTCGGCGATTTCCAGTCTGACGACGGAGTTTACAGGATGAAAGTGAGGGAGGTAATACCCGAATCGGACTTCTTCGATGAGGCAAAACTGGTCGTGGTCGATGTTCCGGAAGGATATGGAGTCTTGAACACGTGGCACAACACGTATTCCGATAATGAAGCGCCACCCAAGGAATTCATGACGATAAAGGACCCGGTTTCTCCGTTGAGCGCAACAGACAGGTATGGAAACGACGTCCTAAGCGAAATCCTGGGCAAGGACGGCATTCCGCTTGAAACGCATGACGGAGAGCCGAATTCGGTGATAGTGGATTTCGGTGAAATCGACAATCCGCAATACGCAAAATTAATCATCGCGGGCTGGTCATCGTACGAAGCCAACCCGGGACTTTCTTCGCAGAGAAACCTGAAGATAGAAACGCTGGACGAAAACGGAGAATGGGCGGTGGCAAAGCTATTCGGCAAATTCACCGGCGACTCCAGAACGTACGTCTTTAACATATCCGGGATCCTGCAGGGTGATGATACAAAAATGAGGATTACCGCGCCGTACTCCAAAACAACCATGAACGTAATCGACCAGGTAATGCTGGACGATTCGGAACCGGTCGATTTTGAAGTGACATACATCGACCCAACCCATGCCGATTTGCAATGGGGGGGCTCAACTCCGTATGAGTATGCAACAACCGAGCACAGGCACACCGGAATCGAGGACCTGAAAGAGCCCAATGTTGAGAGTTTCCTCATGTACGGGAACTTCACGCAGTATGGGGATGTTTCGCCTTTGCTTGAAAGCGCCGACGACATGTTTGCGATAATGAGGCACGGAGACGAATTGGTGCTTGAATTCGAAGACATCCCAACAAAGGAGAATACGGACAGACATGTCTTCTTGCAGGCGGATGTGATGTACGCAATCCGATACAGCATCAACGGGTTCGTGAGTGATAGCATAGACCCGATGCCATTCCACGGCATGAGCGAATATCCCTATGGAGAAGGGGAAGCATATCCAAGCGATGAGGAACACCAGGAGTACATTGCGGAATGGAACAAGAGGGAATACAAAGCGCCCATGAAAGTCGGGGGCTCGCTTCCTTATTCCTACAATAATACCGTATTCGAGAACACTTTTGTCGGAGATGAATACAGCACCGGGCTATACCTGGAATACGAAGACAGCACCAGCTTGCTCGACAACAATATTTCCGGAGTAGAAATCGGCATAGAGGTCTATGATTCGGTCGACACCGTAATAACCGGCAATACCGTGCTCACCGCATTGGGCCGCGCGCTTATTATCCACCAGGGCAGCTCCGGCAGCATTGTGACGAACAACACATTGCATGCTGACGCCAGCGGAGGATGTTATTATGGCGGTGGCTGCGGCGCGGTATACATAGGCCGGAGCAATGATAACTTCCTGGACAACAACACCCTGACCGCGATAGACGGCATAGGCATAGGCGTCGGGTACAGCAGCTACAACAACATCACAAACAACACCATCACTCCGGACCCGGATTATTACGCAATCGACATTTGGGGCAGCTCTGAAAATACATTCCTGAATAACACCATAAGAAGCGATTACTGGGTGGATGACGGGGACGGCGGCAATTACTTCGACGATGATGAGTCGGGCAACAGGTATTATTTCGCTGACGGCTCCGGAGCATGGACCGTATTCGATATCACCGACAGCAATGGCGATGGATGGGCGGATGGAGGGAGCGACCTGCCGTTCAGCTGCGCTACGGTAGGCGATTGCGGCGCGGGCCTGGAATACTGGTCCGGCGGTTCCCAGGACGAGCACCCATATACGCTCAATGGAGGCGCACGGCTGCCGACAGGCGGCGGCAGCAACCCGACCCCGGCACTGACGCTCGGATTCGAGAGTTCATGCGAAGAAAACGTCGTTACCGTTACGAGCAAGGGCGCTGCGGTCCAGGGTGCCCGCGTTGCGATATTGGATGTAATAACCGGCACGACAGATGAAAACGGCCAGCTGAAATTCACGGAATGCGGCATGACCGCAAGGGTGCATGCTTCCGCATCAGGATACCAGCCGGCGGACGGCGAATATACGTTAGTTGACTGCGGCAGTTGCGCACAGGAACAGCCGCAGCCGGAATGCACGGACAATGGCGGCTGCCCCGCAAACGAGGCATGCATAGCCCAGGAATGCGCTCCAGTAAGCTGCACCTGCGGAGTCGTCCAGGAACATGCCTGTATTTCATACGAATGCTGCGCGGATTCGGACTGCACTGCTGATGAGTATTGCAGTGAGCATGCGTGCGCTGCGAAGCAGGTTGAACCGGAATGCACTTCCGACGCTGACTGCGCTTCAGGCCAGGAATGCAAGGAGCAGACCTGTGTTGAAAAGGCAGCTCCGCCCCCCGAGAACCCGGCCCAGACTGCCGCTGACGCCATAGCCGATGCGCAAGGCGCAATTAACGGCGCCGGCTCTGCGGGAAAAGACACTTCCGGAGCCGTATCCAAGCTCAGGGAGGCGCAGGATGCATACGATGCAGGGGATTACGAACTGGCAGCCGAACTGGCACAAGAGGCGGAAACCCTTGCGCTCAACGCCGCTGCCGCACCCCAACAGCCGGCTGGCCAGGAGCAGGGCACCGGCACGGGCCTCACGGCATTCGTCTGGGCTTTGATTATCCTGATTGGCGCGATTGCATTGGGTGGAACCTACTACTGGCTTGTTTTAAGAAAAACCGGAAAGAAGTAGGCCGGACCTTATTTTTTTATTTTTCTTTTTCTTGTTTTGCAGGAGTGCGGCAGGTAAACTCTTTTAAACGCTTGACCCGGAGATATCCCCATGAAAGGGAAACACCGGGACCTTGATGCAACGCTCGTGGAGAAGATCGGGCAGGTGAATAAAAGCGCAATAGGCAGATTCCTCAATTCGATTGCATCCATGATAGGCGGGGTATACACCCTCGTATGCCTGAACATTATCTGCACTGCCATGCTGGGATTCGTGGTGACCTATGCGGTATTTCTTGTCGAAGGATTCGGTGTGGCGCTCCTGCCGGCCCTGGTTACGACAATTCCCATCGCGGTGATATTCACTTCCATGCTTAATGACAGGTTCGGGTTTTTCGGGATGAAAATGCCGAGGAGGCTGCTTCTCCTGGCGATATTCTTCTCACTGCCTTTCGGAATATTAAGCCTCCCGCTGCTTCATAAGATGTCTTCCGGCCGCGCGAAGAATTTATAGGGCCGGGGCTGCATTGCCGGAATTCTCACTCATCAACGAAAGTGATTATATCGCCGTCAATGGGCATGTTCATGACGCGGGTCACCGGAGTGGCCAACGGGGTGTTCAATGACGCGTTCCTGGCCAAAAGGGCACTCCAGTTGGGCGAAGCCCCGGTGAGGATATAGGATTCGAATATGTACGGCTTGCCTTGTGAAAACAATGCGTCCTTCCCGCTCATGATGTGGAAATGCAGGTGCGGCAGGTCCGAGTTGCCTGTGCTGCCCAGCCTTCCGATGACATCGCCTTTCCTGACACTGTCGCCAGTCTTGACCTTTTCGCTTCCCGGAATCATATGGGCATAATATGCGTAGTTGCCATTGCCTATGTCAAGCACGACATAGTTGCCGCCTGCCCAGGCAACGGTCGGCACGGGCTTCTCGCCAGGCTTGTTGTCAGCCAGCCAGTCTTTTGCATCCACCACGGTGCCGTCTGCAACCGCATAGATGTCTGCGCCGTAAAAGGGATAATCCTCATTGGTCACTCCATCCGTGCTGAACATCTTGCCGTCTGCGCCGAGCTGTATGAAGTCGATCGCATAGCGCTGGGATATGAATGAATTTCCGTTAAGGTTGAAGACGGTAGTGCGGTGGCCGACAAAATTCGATGGCCCGTTTGCTGCAAGCCAGTTGCCGCCTTTTAGCGGAGGTGCTATCACAAGCAGGGGCGTGCTGTCAATCGCTGTCACCGCGCCGTCGTACATTTGTCCATCCTTAAGATAGACCTTGTGATAAATCGCAGTCGGGGCGTCTGCGGGCTCCACCCACATGAAGAAGATGTAATAATCGAGCCCTCTGAACGGGGCATGGAACGAGCGGTTCAGCTCGTCTCCCTCCAACCTCTTGAGCAATGCGCCCGTGGAATTGTCGTATACCTCAATCTTTGAGAATTCCAATGGCGTCTTGTTTGAGACGTATAATTCATAGACCAGGGTTGGCTTTGCATCAAGCATCGCCACCTGGGGCGCGTTTGGAACGAGCATGGCCGGCGCTTCCGGGCTTTTTGGCAGGAACTGCACCACGTTGAGAGCAAGGGAAAGCACAAGCAGGAGGATAACGGCGGGAATAACCGGTCCGGACAGGAGACTGTTTTTTGATGTCATAGCCCGGATATCTTCAAGATGATTTAAAAGTCTTCTTGGCCAGGGCGAGGTACGGCCCGCTTAAGAAGAACAAGGCACTTCGTGATGAGACAGAACGGATAAAAAAAGAGGACGGCTGAAGGGAACTGAACCTGCGGCGGTTCCCGGGTGTCGTGCGCCGGTTCGGCTGCAGAATCAATAAACACATTTTTAAATATTTCCTAACATCAAAAAGAATAAGGTGGAAATGAAATGTTTGGAATAAATGGCATGATGCTTATCAGCGGAAATTTCGCGAGCGAGGATGCAAAGCAAGAGGCAATCAGGGATTTCAAGGCATCGATTGAAAGGTATGCCCGGATTAAACTGGAAAACAGAGAATTCCTCAGCGGGTACGATTGCCTCAGGTTCGCCAGGGATTTTATCGAACAGTGCAGCAGGCTGCCGGAGCATGAAAAAAGCATGCTGGCCAGTTACGTGGATTATTATGTCCAAAGGCTTCGGAGTGCACGAACCGACTTCCGCTGCGAGCAGATGAGCGAAAACTTGCGGCATCTGACTCCGGGGCAATCGCAGCTTCTCGACCAGCGGGAGCCCATGGAGAAAATAGCATTTAGAAACAGCGGCGCGCGCTCGCCGGACGGAAAGGCCCTCGCGCCCTTGCAGCTGCGACGCTGAAGACAGCGTGATAAGGCCGATTTTTCATTGCGTTCTATACGCACTTTTTACAAACGGTTTTATAAACATATTCGCATCTACTTATATTTATGAATGCGAATATAGTAAAAGCGATATCTTCGGAAACGAGAATAAAAATCCTCTCGCAGATCGGGAAGGGCGAAGTTTGTGCGTGCAAGCTGCCTTCAATCGTGAAGAAGACGCAGCCTGCAGTATCCCAGCATCTGGGCGTGCTGAAACAAACGGGCCTTGTGAGATCAAGGCGGGACGGCGCGATGATTCTCTATTCGCTTACGGAAAAGGGAAGGAAGGTGCTGCGCGATATTGAGGGATGGTGAAACGTTTTTTGTTTTGTGCCCCCTAAATGATTAAAAAGGTTGTGCCCCCTAACTATTTATGGCTTATATCGAGAAGAAGACGATAAAGGGCAAAATTTACTATTACCTTACTGAAACGAAGAGGGTAAAAGGCAAATTCAAGAAAACAAGGAAATATCTCGGAACTGAAATACCGAAGGACCTGGAGCATCTTGGAAAAAAGCCGAAAAGAGTCGCAAGGAGATTGACGAAAAAAGAAGCTGCGGCAGTAGACCAGATAGCGAAACACTATCTTAAAAAGTACAAACTGGACAAAGGCCTCTGGGAAACGGAGAGGGACCGGATAGTCGGCTTCATTTACAACACCAATGCGATAGAGGGCAACACCCTTACGCTGGAGGAAACCGACGAAGTGCTGAAAGGGAAGAAAATATCAAAGAGGGAGCGGGATGCCAGGGAAGTCGAAAACATGAAAGAATGCATCGATTCCCTGTTCGAATATGACGGAGATATAACGGAAGCGATGATTCTGGAGCTGCATTATACCGAACAAAAGGGAATAATGCCTGACGCAGGAAAATACAGGAATGTGAATGTCAGGGTCGGAAAATACGTCTGCCCCGAGTGGATGAAAGTGCCATTTTTGATGGCTGAATTCGTGGAATGGTACTCCAGTGCAAGGAAACTGCTCCATCCGTTCGAGCTTGCTTCGTTGGTGCATCTCAAATTCGTGAAAATCCATCCATTCAGGGATGGAAACGGAAGGATGGCAAGATTGCTCATGAATTTTGTATTGCTGAAGGCGGGCTATCCGCTGCTGAATATTTTCAACGATGAGAAGACGCTCTATTACCTGGTATTGCAAAAATACGAATTCGACAGGAAAGAAAGGCCGTTTGTCCGCTACCTGTTTGAGGTTTTCATTGCGCAGTATGAGGACTATTTGTAGGAAAAACATGCGATAGTTCATTTTCTTATCCATATGGTGCAAAAAAGTATACCTTTTTTTTATTATTTTCAAATAATATATGTCATTTATAAAAAAACAAAAGAAATTCTTAACCCCACAAAAATGAAAAAATCCGTGTGCCCCCTAGATACCTCCTCCTCGGTAATGTAGTCACATTTTACTGATATAATCAAAATTGTAGTCACACGCATAACTAGGACCCTCAAAGGGATGTGACTACATTTTGCATTTTTGTAGTCACACGATATCGCATCAAATCGTTAAACTCGTAAAAGTTGCTTTAACGAACGGGTTTATAAACGCTTTTTGTTATATATTATAACATGCATCAAAAACGAAGAAGACGTATTACCCCTTTTCACTTGGAAGTGGACCAGATGGAAATAGCCCGAAGAAAAAATCAGGTTCAGATAGAAGAAAGGGCAAAAAAGATACTGCAGTTTGATTTTGAAGGCGGCGTCAAAGAGATAGTTAACCGCGTTAAAAAATTATCGGCTAAAGAAACGATATTAATAGCTGTTTATGGCTGGCCGAATCGGGGAAAAACCCACTTGATAGAGAGGCTTGTAAAAGAATTCGGGGAGTTGGGAATAGAAGCTGGAGGTTGTGGCAGTGCTCCGAATGCTTCTACTTTTGAGGCGATTGAAAGAATAGATAAAAACCTAAATGATTCGATTTCGCAGGAGGGTACTCGTCTAAAAAGATTTGCCTCGATTTTCCACTGCGGATGGGCTCGCGGAGAGAGGCAGGATTATGAAAGAGGTTCCGACCATGAAGATCCGAATATCCTTGCAGAAAAAATCCTTAATAAAAAAATCCACATCAACATCTTTATCTACAGGACAGATATCAGCGAAATAGGAATCAACGGAGAATGTGATTTGATTATAAGAAACCCTGATTCCGTCGATAAACCGCTACTCCATCCGGACGATTACAAAGCCAAGTTAAATCCAGACAAATCGCTCTAACAACCGACTTTATAAATATATTCGCTTCTACTTATATTCATGAAAACTAATATAAAAACATAATAGCGCTTTCGAGCGTAACGGGGTTAATGCAGATGGGAGTACTGGAAGATTTCGCTTCGTGGTTTGTTTACGGCGTTCTGGGGATGGCTGAAAGCGACCAGCTGGCCGAATCCCTGAACTTCTTCATATATGATACGCTCAAGGTCCTTATCCTGCTTGCGGTCATGGTCTTTCTTGTTTCGATACTGCGGACGTATATAACGAGGAATAGAATCAAGAAAATCCTCGGCAAGAAGAAGGAGGGCATCGGAAACGTCCTTGCCGCGCTTCTTGGAGTGCCTACGCCCTTCTGCTCATGCTCCGCCGTGCCCCTGTTCATAGGGTTTGTCGATGCAGGCGTACCGCTCGGGGTTACGTTCTCATTCCTCATATCCGCGCCGATGGTGAACGAGATAGCGATTGCGCTGTTGTTGGGGCTGGTGGGGGTGAAGATAACGTTCCTTTACGTCGCTGCCGGGCTTACGGTCTCAATCGCGGGCGGGATATTGATAGGCAGGATGGGGCTGGAAAAGGAAGTGAAGAAGATATCCGGAAAGGGATTCAGAACGAGAAACGGAAGGATGAATTTGCCGGAAAGGATTGAATTTGCGAAAGGCGAGACCGGGCGGATAACGAAGAGAGTTGCGCCATACGTGCTTCTAGGCATAGCCGTCGGTGCGTTGATACACGGGTTTGTTCCGGTCGGTTTCCTTGCGGACATCGCAGGGCCGGGCAATCCGCTTGCCGTGCCTGTTGCTGTGCTCATCGGCATTCCGCTTTATTCGAACGCAGCGGGAACGATACCTATAGTGAGCGCTTTGATGGACAAGGGGATGGCTTTGGGGACTGCATTGGCCCTGATGATGAGCATTACCGCGTTATCGCTTCCGGAAA